>JARRNE010000410.1:0-3555 GCA_037385305.1 Chromatiaceae bacterium
TCGCGATTACTTTCTGGAATGCCGCACGAGCGGTCGCGTTTGGATCGGTTTCTGCGGCTCGAGGCAGGCAGCATCGTAGGGCGGAATCAGCCCCATGTTGTCTGACGCGCTCTGCAGCGAAACGTCCGCTTTCTGGAGGCCAAGCAGGATCGCGGCCGCTTCGGCCGGTGACCGCTTCGCGACAAGACCGGCCCCTCGAGAACCCCTCGATGGGTGACCGCTGCCAGCGTCTATGTGAAGATCCAAACTATGTGAAGTTTGGTGAGGTGCATTCGGTGACTTTCTCGCCGTTGCTGATTTGAGGGGAGAGTTGCCGCGCGGGAACTTCACATAGTTTCTCGGTTTTCTGAAGTAGTGTCAGCAACTTCAGGAGACCGCGATGACTGCGACCCTACAGCTTTCTGGAAATCCACTCGGCCAGCTGCGATCCACGCCGCTGGCGCCCTATGCGGGTGTCTACGAGGGATATCTTGGCGACCACGGCTATGCGCCGTCGACCAAGGGAAGACACTTCTGCTGCCTTGTCCACTTTGGCCGGTGGATGAGCCAGTGCGGACTGAACGCGGAGGATCTTGACGAAGAGGCCGTCGGGCAGTTTCTCGACGAACACCTGCCGCATTGCCGGTGTCCGGCTCCAGTCGGGCACACGCGCGAGCATCTTCGCGCCGCACTTGGTCATCTGCTGGTTGTCCTGCGAGCCAATGCCGTTATCCCGGCGCGGGTGTATGGAACGACGCCGGTCGATGAGGAGCTTCGTCGTTTCGACACGCACATGGACCAGGTACGCGGTCTGGCAGCGACAACCCGGCGTTTCTATCGGCACCTCATCCGATGTTTCCTCCTACAACAGTTCGGCGACAGCCGCGTCGAACTCGCGGCGATCAAGCCCGAGGCGGTACGGCGGTTCATTACCGATCAGAGCACGCATTACAGTTCCCCGGGCGGTGTCGCCACGCTGATCGCGGCATTACGGGGGTTACTTCCGCTTCCGCACCGCCTGCGGTGATCAAGTCCGATCCCTGAACGCCGTACTGATTGCTCCGCGTCACTGGCGGCAGGCCTCATTACCGAAGGCGCGGAGCAACGGCGAGGTCAAACGGCTGGTGGATTCCCTCGGCTGGGAGGGGCCGTCGGCGCGCCGAGCCGATGCCATGGTGCGGCTCGCCCTGGATCTGGGCCTGCGCCGCGGGGATGTCGCCGGACTCGCACTGGAGGATATCGACTGGCGCGCCGGCACCATCCGGCTGCGCCGCACCAAGGGCGGGCGCGAAGACATCCTGCCGTTGCCGGAGACGACGGGACGCGCCATCGCCGATTACCTGCGCCTCGAACGCCCGCCAACGACCAGCCGGGCGGTCTTCGTACGTCATGGCGCTCCCCGCGGCCTTCCGATCGGCCCCGACTGCGTCGGCAAGACGATCCGCCAGGCCTACGCCCGCGCCGGGTTGCCCTACACCGGTGCCCACCTGCTGCGCCACACCATGGCCAGCCGCCTGTTGGCGAGCGGTAGCTCGCTGAAAGAGGTGGCCGATGTCCTGCGCCACCGCTCGCTCAATACGACCCTCATTTACGCCAAGCTCGATACCCGTAGCTTGAGCGCGGTGGCGCTGCCCTGGCCGGGGGATGCCAAATGAGTACCGCGACCACCATGCAGTCCTTCGTCGAGGAATTTCTCGCCGAGCGCTGCCGCCTGGGTTTCGCTTCCCATTCGATGGGCTACGCCCTGCGCAGCTTTGCCGCCTATGTTGACGCGCTGCAGATCACCGGGCCACTGCGCCTTGAGGTCATGGCCAGATGGGCACGCTGTCCCAAGAACGGGAGCGACGATCCCCTGACCTGGGCACGTCGGCTGAAGGGGCTGCGCCCCTTCGCCCGCTGGTTTCGCCAGTTCGAGCCGAACAGCGAGGTGCCGGACAATGCGATCTTCGGCAGCGTGGCCCAGCGTCTGGCACCACACATCTACACCGAGCAGGAGATTACTGACCTGTTGGCCGCGGCGCATCGCCTGCAACCGCCTCTGCGCGGGGCCACCTACGAGACCCTGTTCGGCTTGCTGGCAGCCACCGGCCTGCGGCTCGCTGAGGCGGTGCATCTGCTCGATCGGGACGTGGATCTGCAAGCGGGCCTGCTGCAGGTGCGTCAGAGCAAATTCGCCAAGTCCCGGCAGGTGCCGGTGCATCCAACCACCTTGGTGGCGTTGCGCCGCTATGCGACGCTGCGCGATCGCGAGGTCGCGGCCACGGAGGAGGCACCGTTCTTCGTCGGTACCCGCGGTCGGCGCCACGGGTGCATGCCTTCGCTGCGCCAGGTGGACCGGGTCTTTCAGCAGTTGCGTGAGCAGCTCGGTTGGGTCAACCGCGGCGCCCATGCCACGCCGCGTGTTCATGACATGCGGCACACCTTTGTCGTGCGCCGGATCCTGCACTGGCAGGAAGAAGGCGTCGATATCGACCAGCAGATGCTGGCCCTCTCGACCTACGTCGGTCATGCCAACGTGACCAACACCTATTGGTACCTGAGCGCCGTGCCCGAACTCCTGGCACGCGCCGCCGCGCAGTTCGAGCCCCTGATGGCGGACACGGAGGTGGATCATGGCTGACGCCAAGATCGCCCATGCACCGTCCTTCCCCGCGCTCGTCCGGCAATTCTTCGTCGACTACCTGCTCAACCAGCGGGCCATCAGTCCCAACACCATCGCCTCCTACCGCGATGCGATGCTGTTGTTCCTGGACTTCGCCCACCAGCGCCTGGGCAAGCCCCCCAGTGAACTGCGCCTGGTCGATATCTCCCCCGACCTGCTCCTGGCCTTTCTCGATGACCTGGAGCAGCGGCGTAGCAATTCGGTGCACAGCCGCAATCTGCGCCTCACCGCCCTGCGCGCCTTCCTGAAGTTCGCCGAACACCGCGACGTCGCCTCCCTGCAGGCTATCGAGCAGGCCCTCGGAGTCCCGATGAAGCGCTTCGAACGGCCTCTGCTGGGGTTCCTCACGCGTGAGGAGATGTTGGCGGTGATCGGCGAGCCGGGTTCTACCTGGACCTCCCAGCGCGATCACCTGCTGCTGACCCTGCTCTACAACACCGGGGCACGGGTCTCGGAGATCATCGCCGTGCGTGTGGCCGATGTCGTGCTGGAGGCCGCGGCCTATGTGCACCTGCACGGCAAGGGCCGCAAGCAGCGGGCGATACCGCTGTGGCCGGCCACCGCCCGCGAGGCCCGCGCCTGGCTGCGGCGCAATCCAGCACTACGGGCGGAAGCTCCATTACTGCCCAATCGCGAAGGACACGCGATGACCCGCTATAACGTCAACCAGCGCCTGAAGCTCGCTGTCGCCCGCGCCGCTGAGGCCCAACCCAGCCTCGCTAAACAGCATGTCTTCCCGCACTGTATCCGTCATTCGACCGCGATGCATATGCTGCAGTCCGGCGCGCACTTCAACGACATTGCACTCTACCTCGGGCATGAAACGCCGGTTACGACCCATCAGTACGTCGAGGCGAATCTGGCCATGAAGGAACAGGCGCTCGCGCGCCTGGAGGAGCCGCCCACGGTTATTC
>JARRNE010000411.1:0-5486 GCA_037385305.1 Chromatiaceae bacterium
GCCAACCGGGGCCACTACCAAAGCCCCGAAGCGGACCGGCTGATCGAGGCGGCGCGCCGGGAGCCCGACCTGAAGCGTCAAGCCGTCCTCTACCGGAAGCTGCAGGCGCTGCTGCTCGCGGACCTCCCCTATGTCCCCCTATGGTACGAAGACCAGATCTTCGCCTGCCGGCGGGAGGTCAGGGGCTACCGCCTGGCCCCCGACGGGGGCTACGACGGTCTGGAGCTCGTCGAGCTTGCGTCCCCCGTCGAGACCGGGGTGCACCAGGCCAATGCACTGGCAGGCCCGACGGCCGGGACCCGATAGCCAAGCGCAGCGCGCCCTGTGATTCTTCAACCTGGAAAGAGCAGCTCACCACGAAGGGCACGAAGAAACACGAAGGGAAACAAGGATCAATGGAAGACCTACAGAAGAGTCATGCTCACCTGGCAGACGACGGCTAAAGGCACAAGAACACATTGAAATACTTCGTGTTCTTCGTGCCTTCGTGGTTCAACTTCCGGATCGAGGTTCAACCACCGAATGCCTGACGCGCCTCGACACATCCGGGTGGACCTCGCGTCCCAGACGCTCCGTCTGCTGGAAGGCGACCGCGAGCTGAGGACCTATCGGGTCTCCACCGGCCTGCGGGGACCCGGGGAACAGATGGGCAGTGGGTGCACGCCCCGCGGCCTTCATCGCGTGCGGCTGCGCATCGGGGGCGGCTGTCCGGAAGGTGCGGTGTTTCGCGCCCGGCGGCGAGCAGTACATCGCGTATCTCGGGAGGCTGGTGCGGCTGGGATCGAGCGGACTCATCTGTATCGCAAGCTCTAGGAACTGAGTATCAAGACGAAGCAGGACATGTAGTTGCGGGTACTGTTTCCTTTTTATTTTCCAGCATATGAAACCATACCTTAGTACCTATTGAGACCTATTGAGGATTGATTCGCAATGGTCACGATAACTGAGCTTGTACTATGAAGATTATCATACTTGGAGCCGGCCAGGTCGGTTCATCGGTTGCGGAACATCTCGCCGGTGAGGCGAATGATATAACGGTAGTGGATACCAGGGGATCCTGTTTGCAGGACTTGCAGGATCATTTCGACCTGCGGACTGTCCATGGCAGTGCCTCGCATCCCGATATATTGCGCCGAGCCGGCGCCGAAGATGCTGATATGATCATCGCCGTTACCAACAGTGATGAAACGAACATGGTAGCGTGCCAGGTTGCCTATACCCTGTTTCATACGCCAACCAAGATCGCGCGTGTCCGGTCGCGGGCTTACCTCGAATACTCACAGCTGTTTGCGCAGGATGCGCTTCCGATTGACGTGTTAATTAGCCCTGAGCAGGTGGTAATCGATTATGTCCAGCGATTGATCGAATACCCTGGGGCATTACAGGTACTTGATTTCGCGGGCGGCAAGGTGCGGCTGGTCGCCGTCAAGGCCTATTACGGCGGTCCACTGGTGGGCCACGAATTGCGTGAGTTAAAGGAACATATTCCCGGGATCAAGACGCGAATTGCCGCCATATTTCGCCGCGGTACGCCCATTATCCCGGAAGGCGACACGGTAATCGAAGTAGATGACGAGGTATTTTTTATTGCGGCCACTGAAGATATACGAACTGTAATGAGTGAACTGCGCAAACGTGACAAGCCGGTCAAAAGGATCATGCTGGTGGGCGGCGGTAATATAGGTACGGGGCTGGCAAAGGCGCTAGAGAATAACTATCAGGTCAAGTTGATCGAGCATAATGCCGCCCGTACACGTGCAATCTCCGAAGAGCTGAATAATACGCTGGTGCTGCTTGGAGACGCGGCCGACGGTGACCTACTGATCGAGGAAAACATCGAAAATACCGATGTATTTTGTTCAGTGACCAATGATGATGAGGCAAACATTCTTTCCGCGATGCTCGCCAAACGTCTAGGTGCAAACAAGGTTATGACGCTGATCAACCGCGCAGCCTATGCCGGCCTTGTTGAAAGCGGTGAGGTAGATATTGCCATATCACCCAGCCAGGCCACTATAGGGAGTCTGCTTACGCATATACGACGCGGCGATGTGGTGGTAGTGCATTCACTGCGTCGTGGTGCGGCGGAAGCAATGGAGGCTATTGCGCATGGCGATGTTCGTTCGTCTAATCTGGTTAATAAAAAACAGATCGTGGAAGTTGAAAAACTGTTTCAGGTTGGAGTGACATTTCTCTAGTTTGGCGGATTTGCATGCTCTCAATATGTAATACTTCCAGTTAAGAGCAGCGCTTTGAAAATACTGATCAGTAGCTAATCAATCCGGATGCAACTATACGCCATTCAGCGCATCGTTGGATTATTGCTGATGCTTTTCAGTGTCACGATGTTGCCGCCTGTGATCACAGCCTGGATCGCATCGGAAGCGACGATCTGGATTTTCTTGATCGCATTCCTGATTACCGCGTGTTCCGGCGCCATTGTGTGGTTGCCGGTGAGGTCCTATCACAAGGAACTCCGTTTGCGTGACGGGTTTGTCGTCGTTGTCATGTTCTGGTTGGTGCTGGGCTTGTTTGGTGCGTTTCCCTTTGCTATCGGGTCACACCTGTCCTACATTGATGCAATTTTCGAATCGATATCGGGACTGACTACAACTGGCGCGACCGTCATTACGAACATCGATGGATTACCTGCGTCCGTGCTGTATTACCGCCAACAACTCCAGTGGCTCGGTGGTATGGGCATTATCGTGTTGGCAGTTGCCATCCTGCCCATGTTGGGCGTCGGCGGTATGCAGCTATATCGCGCGGAAACCCCCGGTCCAATGAAAGATAACAAGCTGACTCCTCGTATCACAGAGACAGCCAAGACATTGTGGTATATCTATGTTGGATTAACGGTTGCCTGTGCCGTGGCCTACTGGGTTGCCGGGATGTCTGTGTTCGATGCCCTCGCGCACAGTTTTTCGACAGTGGCCATCGGTGGATTCTCTACCCATGACGAAAGCATAGGGTATTTCGACAATGCGTTTGTCGAGAGTGTCGCGATCATATTCATGTTGCTGTCTGGCATTAATTTTGCGTTGCATTTTTTGGCTTGGAGGCAACTCAGCTTCAAACCATACCTGGGTGATCCCGAAACTCGTGCGTATATTACCGCACTGTCCATTTCGGCTGTTATCACGACGTTATATCTGTATGTGAGCGGTACCTTCGAGAGTTTTGGGGGTGCATTACATCACGGGATTTTTCAGGCAGTTTCGATCGGGACGACATCGGGATTCACAACTGCCGAGTATCATACCTGGCCATCTTTCCTGCCAGTAATGTTGTTGTTGATGAGCTTTATCGGCGGTTGTGCCGGTTCAACCGGGGGCGGCCTCAAGGTGATCCGGGTGTTGCTGTTGCTGAAACAGGGAATACGCGAAATAAGACGGCTGATCCATCCAAGTGCGCAATTTGCCGTTAAGATAGGAGACAAATCCCTTGCGGGTCGCGTTATCGATGCCGTATGGGGGTTCTTTTCGCTCTATGTGGTATGTTTCAGTCTAATGTCATTGATGTTGGCGGCGACTGGACTTGATCTTGTGTCTTCATTCTCGGCCGTAGCGGCCTGTATGAATAATCTCGGTCCCGGCCTGGGCGAGGTCGGCGCAAACTATGCCTCTATCAGCGGTATAGCGAAAAGCATACTGTGTGTTGCGATGTTGTTGGGACGTCTCGAAATATTCACCTTGCTGGTGTTGTTAACCCCAAGCTTTTGGCGAAAATAGGATTTCTTCAGGCTTGCCCTGCTCGCTTCTTACCCAGGCCACCAATTGTCGGCTCCAGGTCTGCGGAGCAGCCCGCTCGCTGGCTGGCCCTTTCCAGCGGATAGATCCAAAAGCTTGGGTGGTTATCGACGCAACCGGTACAACCAACGAGGTTGTGTTTAAGGGGGGTATTCTGTTCCTATGCTGGGTCACTGGGACACTCAATGCCCGCCACCCTCCCGCACTCCCATGACCCAGACCCCAGCGTCCGCCAAGAGGCGGTTCCATGTCGAGCTCATCAAGCCTTCCCACTACGATGACGACGGCTACGTGATCCAGTGGCTCAAGGCCTGGATTCCGTCAAACTCGCTGGCCACCCTCTATGGCCTCAGTATCCATGCCGCACAGAATAAGGCCTTGGGCGAGGACGTCGAGGTCGTGATCCATGCCTACGATGAAAGCAACACGGTCATCCCCGTGAAGCGCATCGTAAGACGCGTTTTGGCGGCGCAGGGGCAGGGAATCGTCTGCCTGGTGGGCGTGCAGTCCAATCAGTATCCGCGCGCCATGGACTTGGCGCGGCGTTTCCGCGCCGCGGGCCTCTCGGTGGCCATCGGCGGCTTTCACGTCAGCGGCTGCATTGCCATGCTGCCGGCGATGCCCGCAGAGCTCAAGGAGGCCCTGGAGCTCGGCGTCACCCTGTTTGCGGGCGAGTGCGAGGGCCGGTTCGACGACTTCCTGCGCGCCGCCTACGAGCGGCGTCTGGAACCGCTTTACAACTACATGGACGATCTCCCCGGGCTCGAGTCCCACGCGATGCCCTACCTGCCGCCCCGTGTGGCGCGCCGTTATGCGCCCATGCCGGGCACCTTCGACGCCGGGCGGGGCTGTCCCTTCGTGTGCAGCTTCTGCACCATCATCAACGTCCAAGGCCGAAGATCCCGCTCCCGCTCGCCGGATGACATCGAGCGCCTGCTGCGCGCCAACCTGGCGCACGGCATCCGCCATTACTTCATCACCGACGACAACTTTGCCCGCAATCGGAACTGGGAGGCCATCCTCGACCGCATTGCGCAGGTACGCGAGGAGCGCAGGGTGAAGCTCAACTTCACCATCCAGGTCGACACCCTGTGCCACAAGCTGGCGAACTTCGTGGACAAGGCGCGCAAGGCCGGTGTCTCGCGGGTCTTTATCGGGCTGGAGAACGTCAACCCGGATAACCTGCTGGCGGCTAACAAGAAGCAGAACAAGATCGAGAACTACCGCGAGATGCTGCTCGCCTGGCAAAAGAAGAAGGTGACCACCTATTGCGCCTACATCCTCGGCTTCGCGCACGACACCCCCGAGCGCATCCTGGCCGATATCGAGACCATCCAGCGCGAGCTGCCGCTGGACATCCTGGAGTTCTTCTGTCTCACCCCGCTGCCGGGGTCGGTGGATCACAAGCGCCTGCACGCCGCGGGCGTCCCCCTCGAGCCGGACATGAACCGTTACGACCTGGAACACGTCTGTACGGCGCACCCTCGGATGAGCAAGGAAGAGTGGCAAGGGATCTTTCGCAAGGCATGGGATGCGTACTACTCGCTGGATCACCTGGAGACCCTGATGCGCCGCGCCACCACCGTGGACCGCAACCCCAAGCGCATCCTGGAGATTGCCCTGGAGTTTTACGGCTGCTTCAAGTTCGAGGGCGTCCACCCGCTGCAGGGTGGCTTCGTTCGGCGCAAGATCCGGAGCGAACGGCGACCCTCGCTTCCGCGGGAACAGCCGCTGGTC
>JARRNE010000412.1:0-3549 GCA_037385305.1 Chromatiaceae bacterium
GGCCGCAGCCACCTTGCGCAGGGTGTTCTGCACCCCACCGCGATCCAGGGGTGTGCTCGCCCCAGCAGCCCCCTTCAGACCACCCTGGCGATTCGGAAACAGCAACACGGGATTGCGATGCACCTGCCAGAAGCGGCGCAGCACATCCAGCGTGGCCTGCGCCAGCGGCACGAAGCGGTCCTTGTTGCCCTTCGCGTCACGGACATGCACCCGCGCCCGGGCCGCATCGATATCGCCGACCTGCAGGCGCAGGCCTTCGCCCAGGCGCAAGCCGAGGCTGTAGGTGGTGAAGTAGAAGACCCGATAGCTGAGGGTGCGAGTGGCCTCGAACACGCTCTCGGCCTCAGCAACGGTGAGGATATCCGGCAGGCGTTGCGCCTTCGGCGGCTTGATCAGAGCGACGTTCACCCACGGTCTGTGCAGCACATGAGCATAGAAGAACTTCAGCCCGTACAGGTCGAGCTTGACCGCGCTCCAGGAATGGCTGTCGAGCAGGTCGCTGAAATAGTCCGTCAGCTGCTGCTCGGAAAGATCCTCGATTTCATGGTCGAAATAGGCCCCGATGCGGCGGATCGCCCGCGCGTACGCCTCGATCGTCTTGGGCTGCAGGCCCTTGAGGCGCAGGTGCTTCAAATGGGAATCGTACTGACGCTTGAAATTGCCGCCGGAAGGTGCTGACATAGCAATGTAACCTCATGATTCTTGGTGGAATGATCCCTCGCTGACGAGGGCGTGAGGCTACATTTTAAGTTTGATCTGCCGGCGGGGCCCTTCTCCGCGAAGCGGCTCCGTCCAACTCACTGGACTGCGGACACCTTGGAAATAAAATAACAACAGATATTGAGTATTGCTCGCGGGAGGCGAGAAGACAATACATGGTATTCTATCCCCGGGGCATTTTGACACTTCCTCTTTTCCCCTTGTTTGCCGTGTCTAACTATATAAGCGAGAAAAGTGCTGACAATGATATTTCTCAAGCATATGTGGCGTGCATGGAAGGGCACGGGTATACGATGAATGGATATGGAACATACACATTTGAAAACGGCAATACGTATCAAGGGAATTGGAAGGACGGCGCATTCAATGGCCAAGGTATTCTTTATATGAAAAACGGGGCAAAGTACGATGGGCAATGGAAAGACGGTTGGGAAAGCGGTGAGGGATTCGAGATTTATGCTGACGGCGTCACATACAAAGGCACGTTTATGAATGACATGAGAAATGGATATGGCGTAATGACTTGGCCTGATGGCCGCCGGTTTGATGGAACATTTCGTGATAATAGGCCAAACGGCCGCGGGGTTTTTGTCGCAGCTAACGGGCAACGCTACGAAGGCGACTGGTCGAACGGTTGTCTGAAAGAGGGAGACACATTATTGGTCGTAGGCAAAAATGTAGCGTACTGTCGTTCGCTGCCGGGTATGGAGAGCGAAGCAAAGGCTGGTAGTCCGCGGTAGGGATAGAGCCAGTGCTGATTGTCGTGGTGGCGCAAGCCGAGGCGATGTACCAGAAGGCCATGGCCATATGCTAGATGTTGTGGTTGTACGACCATACCGCAGAAATTTCCGGCTGAACTAAGCCGCATACGTGACAAGGGCCAGTGCCGTTTTCCATACTGGCCGTTATCGTTCTTTTCCCACTGCCCGCCTTTAGCCGTAGGAACACCGGCAGAAATCAAGAGCCTGCGCCAAACTGTGCAGGCCACTGTTGCGCCCCGTGCAAAACTCGCAGGATCAAAACAGCATCCCCCGCCACCTGATAAGCGGCAATGTAAGGCGTATCGGGCACTACCAGTTCCCGCGTATCGGCGACGCGCCCGGCCCGGCCTATTTCCGGATGCTCTGCCAGCAGGCTTACGGACTCGCGGATACGCCCGGCCACGTTCCGGGCAGCAACCAGATTATCCTTGGCAATGTGCCGCCGGATATGCCGTAAATCGCGCAAGGCGTCTTCTTCCCAGATTATTTGCATTGTGGTGGCGGTAGCTCGTTGTCCGTGCCCCAACTGTCGAGCCATGCGGTTACTTCCTCATGCGGGGCGAACCGGCCCCGGCCTTCCCGCACCTTCCGCACCGCCTCCCGGATTTCTCCGACCTGCCATGCCTCATCTTCGACGAACCGTTCTATCGCCCGGCTCATCAGCCAACTGCGGTCCCGCTCCATAGCCTGCGCCATCTGGTCAAGCTGCCTGACCGTCTCCGGGTCGAGGCGGATTGTGATGTTCTGTTTAGACATAACGCAATCCTCTGCAATCTATCGCAATACACCTTCCAGAATGACATATTTCGCCACGACAGGCAAAGAAATTCGGGAACAACGGATTTGACGTATTCACGGCGGTAGGAAAGAAAGGCACCGGCATTGAAACTCGCACCCCCCTGCCGAGCAAAGGGGCCTACCATGCCCCGCACCGGCGTCACCCGCGACCAGGTCTTCGAGGCCGCAGACGCACTCGCACAAGAAGGCACCCAACCGACGGCGAAGCTCGTCCGCGACCGCACGGGCGGCAGCTTCTCCACCATCACCCCGCACCTCGCCGCATGGAAGGACGAACGCGGCGGCCGGGGCATCTCGAACATCCCCGACATGCCCGAGAGCGTGGCGAACGCTAACTGGGCCGTGTGGGCCGCGGCCTGGAATGCAGCGCAAGACGCGATCAAGACCGAGCGCGACGGCCTTTCGGCCGCCCGCCGCGAGCTTGAGAAGGAACGCGCGGAGATGGCATCCGAGATCGTCGAGCTTGAGGCCAAGCTCGACGCGAGCGAGGGGGAGCGAGCGTCCCTCGCGGCAACCCTAGAAGCGGAAACGAAGCGTCACCGTGAGGCCGAGGAGAAGATGGGCGACCTCAAGATCGCGAACGCGCGCCTGGAAGAGCGCATCGCGAACACCGAGAAGCGAGCCGACGAGCTACGCGACCAGGTCATCCGCCTCGAGGGTGAGCTCGCGCGCCTCGCCCAACAGAAAGGTGAGGCCCCAAAGGCCTCCGCGCCCAAACCAAAGCCCGCCCCCAAAAAGTCGACCTGACGGGCCGAACAACTACAACACCCAAGCACCTCCCCAACGAAAGACCCCGCCGGAGCGGGGTCGCCTTCCGGCCACAACCGGACATGACGCACAACCCGCCAAACCCTCAGCTGTAAGATGTTCCCACACCCGGCCTGGCGAGGGCCGCACGGGTGCGCTGGGAGATGAGCTCGCGCTCGCTCTCGGCCAGGCTCAGCATAGTGGCGGTGATGCGGCTCTGCATGGCGCCGTTCCGGGCCATGTCCTGCTTGGCGATGTGCATACCCGGCCGGTCGATGCCTGGAGATAGTCGAAGGCAGTCACGAGGCGCTTTCCGAGGAAACGGTGATATCTGGTTTTCTCGAACGGATAGCGTCCAGTTTATAGAGCATTGTCCGGGCAAGTTAGACCTGCACAAAGGAACCTTTTTTCTGGACAGACGGCCCGAAAGCTTCCGCTACGAGGTCAGGAACCAGACCTTGCTGGGAGCTGGTCCGGGGGGGTCTGGAGAAGGGAGTTGGCCTAGTTGCAGCTAATGTGGGCC
>JARRNE010000413.1:0-3547 GCA_037385305.1 Chromatiaceae bacterium
GTTTCCCTCACCCCGGCCCTCTCCCAGTGGGCGAGGGAGACAGAAACGGTCATGGCGGGGCTGGGACTCTTCGGCAACGCGGTCAGACTATAGCACGGCGCAGCCCGGCAGCGGGCTAAAATGGGCCGATGCAAACACCCCTCGGAGCGGCCCCCTCGCCCAGCGCATCGGATCCCCCGTCCAGGTTGGCGGTCTTCGCCTCCTTCTCCGGGCCGGGCGGCGTGGAGCGCATGCTCGTCAGCCTCATCCGGGGGTTCGTCGATCTCGGTCAGGCGGTCGATCTCGTGCTGGTCAGGGCAAAGAGCCCCCACCTGCGTCGGCTGCCCCCGGAGGTCCGGGTGGTTCGGCTCGGCACCTCGCACACTTTCTTGGCCTCCGGAGCACTGGCGCGTTACCTGCGCGGGCAGCGTCCGCAGGCACTCCTTGCGGCGAAGGACCGCGCCGGAAGGGCAGCCGTGGTGGCACGCGGGCTGGCCCGAACGCACACCCGACTAGTGCTGCGGCTAGGGACCAATCTCTCCGCGGCGATGGCGGACCGGTCACCGCTGGAGCGCTGGCTGCGATGCTGGCCGATCCGCCTGCTCTACCCGCCGGTGGACCAGATCGTCGCGGTCTCCGAGGGCGTCGCGGCGGACACCGCCGCCATCGCCGGCATCCCGCCCGGACGCATCCGCGTGATCCGCAACCCGGTGATCACTCCGGAGCTGGAGGCACTGGCCCGGAAGCCGTGCGACCACCCTTGGCTCCGGCCCGGCGAGCCGCCCGTGATCGTGGGAGCTGGCCGTATGCAGCGCCAGAAGGACTTCCCCACGTTGATCCGGGCCTTCGCCAAGCTCGACCGCGCCCGGGCGCGCCGGCTGCTCATCCTGGGGGACGGGGGAGACCGGCCGAAGCTGGAACGCCTGATCCGGGACCTCGGCCTGGAGGGTGACGTGGACCTGCCGGGGTTCAAGGCCAACCCCTTCCCGTTTCTGGCGCGAGCGCGCCTGTTCGTCCTCTCGTCCCTCTGGGAGGGCTCACCCAACGTCCTGACCGAGGCGATGGCGCTGGGGACCCCGGTGGTCGCCACGGACTGCCCGAGCGGGCCGCGGGAGCTGCTGGACAATGGGCGCTTCGGCCCCCTCGTGGCGCCGGCGGATGCGGACGCCTTGGCGGCTGCCATGGCGGAGATACTGGACCACCCACAAGCGCCGGAGATCCTGAGGGCTGCCGTCTCCGAATATCGCCAGGAGGTGAGCGCCCGCCGATACTTGGAGGCCCTCGGCCTCGCTCAGTAGCGGCTACCGGCATTACACATTTCTTATGGCCGTGGTTTGCACCGGGGTTCCAGGGAGGGCAACCGTCCGTCGGGCGCTTACCCGCCCCGTCGAAGCCGGGAATCGAACCACTCACGCTCCCGCCGGTCTTAGTGAGGGAAGGGGCGAGCAGGGTGCCGCCTGCCTAAAACGAGCACGGGCAGCCGATGCGCAAAAATCTTGGAGTTTAGTGAAACTTTATCGAATCCGGATGTTCTTACCCGATGAGCGTTACGTGATGCGGGGCCGCTGAAATCCCCCCTCCCTTAGCGGCTCCCATTTCCCGGCAGCCCCAGCCGGGGAAGCGATTGCCCCGGATGCCCCTACCCCAAGGCTCCGGGGTTTCTTTTTGCTCGCCTCAGCGGCACCTCCCGCAGGGAAATCAATGGCTTGTGGCCGCCGTGGTCGTGCATCATCATGGCAGCGGCATTGGTGTCATGTTCCGCGATCCCCAGCCGGAGCTGTTTCGGGAAGCGGCTCAGCCGCGCTCGCCCACCGCCGCGGAAGGCTGGGGTCACGCCGACGGCCGACCCCCAATCCGGGTCTTTTGAAGGAACCGGGAATCAACCGTCCCCCGTCTGCTCACGGCGAGGTGCTTGCGCCCTCCGCCTGCGCTCTACTCTATCCCCCAAGCATCCGAAGGCCCGGGTCGCCGCCGGCTGCTTGCGACCGGGACCTCAGGTGCCTACCAGCTGTAGAGCAGCCACTGGTTGACTGCGTTGTTCGCGGGCCCCGACTTCTCGGTGTCCAGTATGCCGTCACCGTTGGTATCAAGTAAGTAATAAGGACGCCCAGCAACAGGCCTCACCTTCACCATGTAGAGCTGACCGTGGACACGGTACTCGTAAATGGTGCCCTTCTCGCTCTGGATGATGTTGACCTGGGGCTCCACCGACTCCCCCTGGTAGGGCGGCGGCGGTGGAGGCGCAGCATCCGGGACCTGCTGGGCTGCAGGCTGCGCAATTGCGACGTTCATCCCGGCAAGGAGGAGAGCGGCGAGCAGCGTGGATCTCATGACGGCCAAGGGACTTCTGCGGCAGTTCGCGCTTCTATGGTAGGCGATTGTCGGAAGATCTTGTACCGGATTGCGCGGGATCTTCGTTCCTCTTCAAGGAGCGCCGTCTTGCCTGCGTCGGCATCACCCGTGTCGAGACAGACCCTGGCCTTCACGCTGGTCAAGACACGCAAGCGCTCCGGAGAGCTCGCCCAGGGTGAGCCGAGCCGCTTCCTGACGGCGCTGCCCGAGTCGGAGCTGGACTGGGATACCAAACGCGCGGACGACCCCGAGCGACGGCGGGCCCGGGGAAACGCCCAGCTGGCGAGCCTCGAAGCCCTTCTGGACATCGACTGAAGGCCTGCCCCGCGTTGCGGCTCACTGGGCCTTCGACACCATGTACTCGATGGCTGCCTTGAGCTCGGCGTCCGAGCAGCTCGCGCACGTCCCCCGGGGAGGCATGGCGTTTTTGCCGTTGATGGTGGACTGGAGCAAGGCATCTGTCCCCTTCGCGATCCGGGGCGCCCAAGCCGCCTTGTCGCCGAGCTTTGGGGCGCCGGCTACCCCCGTGGCGTGGCAGGCGGAGCAGGTCTTCTCAAAACGGGCCTGGCCGATGCTCTCCGCACCCGAAGCAGCCGTCTGCCCCGTCTTAGGTGCCACTGGGGCCGCCGCGCCGGCCGGCCCTGCCGGGGCCTCGGACGCGATGCGCACGGTCCCTACCGGAGCGAGCCGCGCGGCAATCTCCTGCGGCGTGCCCGCTCCTGCGCCAACGGCGAACTGGCCCACGGTCAGGGCGTAGACTAGGCCGACCAAGGCCCCCACTCCCAGGAGCCCTACGAAGGAGCCACCGAACTCTGTACTTTGACGCTCGCTCACTGCCATCCTCCTCCGCGGTCGCGGACCACACAATCGCACCGGCCCCCGCGCGTGCAATCCTTGGGACCGCCTTATGTTAGCACATGCTTATAATACCCCGTGGGCCTCGGGGCGCCGGGATGGGAGTTTGCGTAGACGAAGACGCTAGGAGCAGGTATCCTCGTCTGGCGGAACGGTAGAAAAGCCTCGTTGCACAAGACCGGGAATCAGGATCCGGTCCGCTTAGTCGGAAGACACCGACTTACGGCGGGTCGGCCATTCCGCTCAACTCGCGCCCGTAGCTCAGCTGGATAGAGCGCTGCCCTCCGGAGGCAGAGGTCACAGGTTCGAATCCTGTCGGGCGCGCCATCTAACTACATGATTATAAAAATAAAATAAAGGC
>JARRNE010000414.1:0-3541 GCA_037385305.1 Chromatiaceae bacterium
GCCTCGCGCAGGGGACGCGTCAAGAGCGGCGCGGAATCACTCGGGGGGCTTGTAGTCCGGCGGCAGCTCGGCGCCTTCGCCGAAGAAGAACTTCTCCATCTGCTCCTTGAGGAAGGTCCGGGCCTTGGGGTCCATGGGGCTCAGGCGGTATTCGTTGATGAGCATGGTCTGCTGTCGCAGCCCGTCCTGCCATGCCTGGTTGGAGACGTTGTCTAAAATGCGCTTGCCCAGATCCCCGGGATAGGGCTGTCGCTCCAGGCCTTCGGCCTCGCGCTTGAGCTTCACGCAGTGGACCATTCGGGTCATGGGCTGTCTCCTCATTCGTGCGAAATGGCTGCGGTGACTTCCCCCAGTATCCTGGCGATCGGCGCGGCAAGACCCACCGGCGAAGGGCGCCGGGGGTCGTACCAGAGAAGCTGATTCCCCTCCGCGATCGCCCGGGGCTCGCTCGCGAGCTCGACGCGCAGGGGATGTATGTCCAGGTGGAAGTGGGAGAAGGTATGACGTCGCCCCCGAAGCTTTTCAACCCGGTGCGGATCGGCCCCCAGCCGCTCGCGGCACCAGTCCTCCGGCAACGCAGGCGGCGAGCACTCGGGGAGGCTCCAGAGACCGCCCCAGACGCCGGTGGGTGGCCGACGCTCGAGCAGGACCTCCCCCGCCGGACTCACGACCACGAGCATGCGCGTCTCCCGCCGGGGCAGCGTCTTTTGCGGCTTCGGCTCCGGAAACGCGGCGGGCTCGCCGCGGGCGCGGGCGGCGCAGCCGAAAGCCAGGGGACAAAGCCGGCAGGCCGGCCCGCCGCGCGTGCAGACGGTGGCCCCCAGGTCCATCATGCCCTGGTTGTAAGCGGCGACCCGCTCCGCGGGCGTGCAGGCGTCGGCCAGCTCCCACAGGCGGTTCAGGACCGAGGCCTGGCCCGACCAGCCGGCCACCGCGAAGCAGCGGGCCAGCACGCGCTTGACGTTGCCGTCCAGGACGGGGTGGCGCTGACCGAGGGCGAGGGAAAGGATGGCGCCGGCAGTGGACGGGCCAACCCCGGGCAGCGCTTGCACCTGATGGAGCACCGTCGGAAAGTCGCCTCCGTGCTCCGCGACGATCTTCCGCGCCGCGCGGTGCAGGTTGCGAGCGCGGGCGTAATACCCGAGGCCGGACCACAGATGCAGCACCTCGTCCTCCGCCGCCTGGGCGAGCGCGGCGACGGTCGGGAAGCGGCCCATGAAGCGGTGGAAGTAGGGAATGACCACCGCCACCCGGGTCTGCTGGAGCATGATCTCGGACACCCACACCCGGTAGGGGGTCCGGTCGCGCTGCCAGGGCAGGTCCTTGCGGCCGTGCCCGTCGAACCAGGCGAGGAGGGCGGGCGCGAGACGGTCAGTGTCCACGCGGCGGGGCCTTGGAGCGGTGGGCCACCGCCTCGATTCCTGCGATCAGCGCTTGGGCGTCCGCCCGCAGGACGGACCGGACGACAAGGCGCCCCACGAACCGGGGCAACCAGGTGTGGACATCGAGGGCGAAGGTGAAATCAATCGAGAGTCCTGTTCGGGCCCCTTCATCGGTAAGGTGCCAACGGGCGCGCCCATAGGTGAGATCGCTTTCCGCCGGGACCGTAACGGACTCGAAGTCCCCATAGCCTCTCTCACGGATGAGCTGCACGTGTCGCAGGTTGCGGCAGAAGATGAGGAAGCACAGGCGGTTAAGGGTGCGCACGCGGGTGACCCCCGGCGGTGAGCCCCTAATGACCTCGCTCTCGAGGATGCGGGGGGAGACCTCTGACAGATGTCCGTAATCGGTGAGCACCCGCCACACCTGGTCCCGCGGGGCGTCGATCAGGGCGCTGGCCTCCAGGCGGTAATTGTGGCCCGCGTCCAGGATCTCGAAGTGCGTCACCTCGCCCGCCCAGGCTGCAATTGGCAGTGCTGAGCAGGCAGCAAGGCCAACGCGCACCAGAGCAAAGCGCCCCGATCCCACACCTAGCGACCGAAGAGGCTCCGGAGCCCCTTCTGGAGCCCCTTGATGCCCGTCCGCTCCTCCAGCTTCCTGATGGCCTCGCCGCCATTCTGCTCGAGCCGCTTCTCCAGCTCGTGCCGGCCGACGCTCTCGAGGACGTCACCCAGGTCCACCGCCCACTTCGGGTGATCGAATGAGCCGGTCAGCCGGACCGGGATCGGGACGTTCTCCAGCTCCTTGATGGCACGGCCTTGGGGGGGCTTCACGAACATGGGCTCGAAGCGGTAGTCGAAGCGCTCGTTGCCGAGATCCACGGTCCCCCTGCCGGTGATGCGAAGGTAGGTGGAGGTGGCAAGTAGATCCTTATTGCGCAGCACCCCATTCTGGGCAACGGCGCTGGCACGCAGCTCGGTGAACTCGGTTTGCAGCGGTCCTTGGGGGACAGCCCGCGGCTGACCCTTTAGGCTCGCCCCCGCGTCGCGGATCATCCGCTCGAGGTCGAAACCCTTGACGGCACCGCGCGTGAGGTGGATCGCGAGCTTGCCGCTGAGGGTCCGCCGCAGGGAATCCAGGGACTGGGCCGAGGCGGCCAGGTTCGCACTCAGGTCCCCGCCCCCCGTCAGCCGGTCCTCACCCGTCAGGTCCCTGAGCAGGGGGCCAACCTGGATCCCGTCGGCCCTTTGGTCCAGGGCGACCCTCGGGACGGGGGAGCGGGCATCGATCCCGAGCCGCCCGTCCAGACGCCCGCCGTAGAAGCGGGGCACCTGGTCCGCCACGCCGAGGTTTCCGTCCTTTGCGGTGACCTTCATGACCGGGTCGCCGAAGGTGAGTCCGGAGACCCGCAGCTTGCCGACCCGAAGCCTACCATCCAGGTCCAGGCCGCGGACCACTGCCACCGGGACCAGCGAACCCGCACCACCCCCGACGGAGGGGACGGCTCCGGACGGCGAAACCGGTTGCTTGCCCTTGTTGGTCGCCGCGCCGGCGAGGCCGCCTCGGTCGGGCGTCGCAGCGGGTGCGCCGCCCGATGCTCGAGGCGGCGTCTCGACGGCGGCCGTCACGGCCGGGCGCTGCCTCGCCCCCGCCCTGGGCGGTAGATAGCGGTCCAGGTTCAGCTGGTCGGCGCTGAGGTCGAAGCCGTAGCCTGGAGGCGTCGCCAGAAGGAGGGCGGCTGTGCCCGTCACCCGCGACTGGTCAAGCGAGAGCACGAGATCCGATAGGGTCAGGCGTGCACCCGCAAGGCGCCAACCGGTGGTGAGCGCCGCCCGATGCAGGGCCTGCGGGTCAGCCGTGTCCGGAACCGGCAGCCCGTGCTCGCGGAGCCAGCGCCGCAGGTCGAGCTCGGAGACCTCCAGCCGCCCCCTGTAGTCGGGCACCGAGCGGATGTGCTCGCCTCGGGCACTGCCTGTGGCGTGCAGATTCCCCGAGCGGAGCACCAGGTCGTCCAGCGCGACGGTCTCGGCGGCGAGGTCAAGGTCGGCGCGGGCCTCCGCCCTCAGCTGGACCTCTCCGCCGGAGAGGGGCTTTCCGCCCACCTGGGCCTGGAGCTTCAGGCCGTCGACCCGATAGCGGCGGGCGTTCAGGTCCCCGGTCA
>JARRNE010000415.1:0-3528 GCA_037385305.1 Chromatiaceae bacterium
GCGCGCCAAGCACCAGTGCCGGCGCATCAGGGAGACGCTGAACCTTACCCATACGGCGCGGCGTGTCGGGAGCGATCCCTATCTCTATCCCGACCCGTATGTGAAATTGTGAACTATGTGAAGGTTGGGACGCTGCTCATCGCAGGTCGCCGCGCTTGGTGGCCTGACGCGAGCTCAGTGGCGAGGGGACTTCACAGTCGGTGTTGTGTCTTCGGCTCTGAGGCCAGGGTTCTCAAGGTCGACCCTGCCTTCGCTCCCTCGGAGCTCAACCTCTTGAGCGGACCCTCGGAACGGACTGCCGGGGCTACTGCTCCCGACTACGCTCGATAAAGACCTCCTGGGCGCCCCGGCACGCCTCGTCTCGCGCGGGGCGGCGGCGGACATAGCTGCCGTCGGGCTGCATGTCCCACGCCGTACAGTTGTCGTTCTTGTATACGCGGAGGATCTCATCGAGTTCCGCCTTGAGCACCGGATCGCACACCGGGGCAATGGCCTCCATGCGCCGCGACAGATTGCGGTTCATCCAGTCCGCCGAGCCGATGAAGTATTGCGGATCGCCGGCGTTCTCGAAGCGGTAGATACGCCCGTGCTCGAGAAACCGCCCCAGGGTGCTGTAGACACGAATGGTCTCCGAGAGGCCCGGTACCCCGGCGCGCAGGCAGCAGAGACCGCGGACGTTGAGCTCGATGGGCACGCCGGCGATGCTGGCCAGGTACAGCTCGCGAATGATCTGCGCATCCTGCAGCTGGTTCAGCTTGGCGCGAATACCGCTCGGGCGTCCGGCCCGGGCGTTGTCCGCCTCACGGCAAATAAGCTCGGTGAAGCGCTCGCGCAGATCGTGGGGCGCAACCAAGAGCTTGCCGTGGGCTGGGCACGGGATACCGCCGGTGAGCTCGTTGAACACGGCGGCGGCGTGAGAGGCCAGCTGCGGATCGGCGGTGAGCAGTCCGAGGTCCTCGTAAAGCCGCGCGGTGCCCGTGTGGTAGTTGCCCGTCCCGACATGGATGTAACGGCGGATGCCGTCGGCTTCCTCGCGTACGACCAGCGCCAGCTTGATATGGGTCTTGAGCCGTTCGACGCCGTAGGCGACGTGGGCCCCGGCCTGCTCCAGCTCCCGCCCCCAGTCGATATTGGGCGCCTCGTCGAAGCGGGCGGTGATCTCGACGAGCACAGCCACCTGCTTGCCCCGGCGCACAGCGTCCTTCAGTACCTGGATCACCGGGGAGTGGCTGCTGGTGCGGTAGATCGTCAGCTTGATGGCCAGCACGCTCGGGTCGGCGGAGGCGCTCTGCAGGAAGCACAGGATCGAGGTGTCGAAGCTGTGATAGGGGAGGTGGATCAGGATGTCGCCGTGGCGGATCTCGCGGAAGATGGCCTTCGGGTTTGCGCGGTCGAGCTGCCGCAGCCTCGGATGAGTCACGGGCTCGTGCGGGGGGTCGCGCTCTTCGGGGAAACCCTCTACCGGCAGGCGCATCAGGTCGCCGAGGCTGAGCAGTCCCTGGGTGATCAGGACGTCCTTAGGGTTCGCCCCGAGCTGGGCGGCCAGCCAGCGGCAGAGGTGCTCCGGCATGTCGGCGCTGACCTCCACGCGGACCACGCCAGCGTACTTGCGGGCATTAAGCTCGGTGGTCACAAGACCGATGATGGCCCCCGGCGAGAGATCCGCCTCCTCGTCCCCCACCAGATCCGTCCAGGGGTCGTCCTTGGCGCCCCGGGTGACCCGAAAGAAGAAGCAGCTCAGACCGGTCGCCTGGGGAAAGAGAGTCTGCAGATTGTCGGCAATGACTTGCTCGAGCGGGGCCCAGCCGCCCTGGCCCGGCAGCGGCACCCAGCGGGGCCGGTTGGGCGGCACCTTGATGCGGACGAAGCGGCTGCGCTGCCGGCCAGGCTCCGTGACCTGCACCGCGAGGTTGAGCCCCAGGTTGCTGATGAAGGGGAACGGGTGGGCCGCGTCGGCGGCAAGCGGGGTCAGAATGGGCTCCACCGAGTCGGCGAAATAGTGCGCGAGGGCGTCGCGCTGACGGGCATCGAGCTCTGCGACATTCCAAATGGGGAGGCCCAGCGCAGCCAAGGCGGGACGCAGCTCCTCCTCGACCAGCCGGGCGACGAGGCCCTGCTGGGCGTGCAGCTCCTCGCGGCAGGCCGAGAGCTCCTGAGCCGGGGTGAGACCATCGGGCCCCGGCTTCTGGTCACCGCGCTGCACCTGGCGGTCCAGGCCGCCGATACGCTTCATGGCGAATTCGTCGTAGATCATGCCCATGATCCCGGCGAACTTGACGCGTTCGAGCAACGGCTGATCCGGATCCTCGGCGAGTGCCAGAACGCGGCGGGCGAAGCTGAGCCAGCTCAGCTCCCGGTTGATGTGCGCCTGCGGCGCGTCCGGCGTGAGGGGAGTGGGCTCCGACATGGGCTTTTCGGGGTCGGCCGCTTGAGACGGTAGCCGGCCGATACCTCTGCGCACTGGCCTCCAATTGAGATCAGCCGACCGATCTATGGTAAGCCACACGCGCCGGTGCGCGCGCGGCCAGCGCCTCAGGGGTGGTGCCGCGCGCTAGGGTGGTGCCACCAGGGGTGTTTCGCACGCATAAAGGTCTCCCAGCAGGCCGCGCAGCCCCGAGAGTTTTTCGCGGCACGGAATGCACACCTGCCGCTCGCCCACCAGGGGGGGTCGTGCGGATCATACGGCTGACAGGGAATGGCTAGGAGCCAGCCGTTGCGGTGTCTGGAAGCCGTTCGGCAGGCGCCGAAGGAGAGAGCGCCCTTCAGCACAGCGAAGGATCATCATGCATGGGGTCGGCGGGGAGTGGGGTCTGCGCAGGTTGACGCGAGGCTCCGATCCTTTTACACGGGGCGTTGTCGTTGGCGAGCGCGTGGGGCTTCGCGCTGGGACGGACTGTCGTCTCTCTGGAATTGAGGATGTCCGGAGGCCCGGGCCGTAACAACCTGTTACAACATTAGTAACAGGTAATGTGCTAACGTGCCAGTCACCTTGAGCCCGAGTCATGACCATGTCGTTTGATGCATTGACCATTGCGGGCATCCTCGCTGCGATGCTTTGCGGCGGCTTTGTCCTTGCGACCGCAACCGCCCAGACGCTGAAGCGATCCGCCCATCGGCGCGCCTCGTCACCGCCGCTCGCCCACGAGGCGCGACGCAGGCGGCGGGTCACCCATGCCCGGCGGCCCCGGCTTGCAGTTACCCGCGAAGGCGCCCACACACGTCGGCGATCCGCCGGCCGCCGGGCGGGGGTCCACCCCTGAGTCTCTGGGAAGCGCCCATTCGATCGCTGCGGCGGCCACACACCCTGCCGCAGTGGTCTTTTCTAAGCCTCTGCGCCCGGGCTGAAGCCGCCCCCTTGCTCGGGCGGAGGCGAACACGATGGGAAACAGAAGGTATTGCGTTTTGGGGGCAGACACGTGCGGAAGGGACGTTCGAGGAGGGGGAGCGGGCGCTCGCCATGTGCTGGGAGATCGCCGGTCCGCGGGAGGAGATGAGTCAGCCGACGCTTGATATGATGAATCGGTTGGC
>JARRNE010000416.1:0-5890 GCA_037385305.1 Chromatiaceae bacterium
TTGAGGCTGTGGTCGCTCAGGTGCATCGTTTGGGGCGCGGCATCAAGGGGCAGCGAATGGATGGGACTCATCCTGAGCGGGTTGGGGGGTGGCGGTCAAGGGGTCTCTGAACGGCTACGTACCGACAGCTCAGAAAGCGCCTCAAGGCAGGCGAGCTCTACCTCGACGACAGCCTGCAGCACCGCCGTTTCAGCGATGAGCTGGTCTCCCTGGAGGCGCAGGCGGACGTCCTCCGCCAGATGAACATCCCTTGGCTGCGAAAGCCGATCCACACCCAGCTCAAGACGCTCACGGGCGAGCTGAAGACGCAGTGGCGGGCGTTCGACCGCGAGCTGCGCCAGGGCAAGCTCAAGCATCTCGACTATGACCGCCGGACTAAGACGCTGACCTGGCGCCGGCTCAAGGCTGAACCGGGGGCGGCACGCCAAGATGGGTTGTATGAGCAGTTGGCGTTCTGCGATGTCGCCGATGTCTTCCGCTTCGTCAACCGCGAATGCCAGTTCCTCTCGGCGCTGACGCCCCTGCAGCCGCGCTATGCCAAGCAAGACGCCGACGCCGACAGCTTGATGGCAGTCATCCTGGCCCAGGCGATGAACCACGGCCATGTCGTGATGGCGAAGACGAGCGACATTCCCTACCACGTGCTGGAGACCACCTATCAGCAGTACCTGCGCCAGGCCTCGCTACAGGCGGCCAACGACCGGATCAGCAATGCCATCGCCGAGTTGCCCATCTTCCCGCACTACGGGTTGGACCTCGGCACGCTCTACGGCGCGGTCGACGGGCAGAAATTCGCCGTGGCGCGCCCGACGGTCAAGGCGCGGCACTCGCGCAAGTATTTCGGCCGTGGCAAGGGCGTCGTCGCCTACACCCTGCTGTGCAACCATGTGCCGCTGCAGAGCTGGCTCATCGGCGCGCATGAGCTTGAAGCCCACCACGTGTTCGATCTCTGGTACCGCAACACCTCCGAGATCATGCCGACCGTGATCACCGGCGACATGCACAGCATCAACAAGGTGAACTTCGCCATCCTGCACTGGTTCGGACCACGCTTCGAGCCGCGCTTCACCGATCTGCAGGCGCAGCTGAAGCACCTCTACTGTGCCGACGACCCGGCGCTCTACGAGAAATACCTGATCGGTCCCGTCGGGCAGATCGACCTGGAGACCATCGTGGACGAGAAGGCCAACATCGACCGGATCGTCGCCACGCTGGGCCTCAAGGAAATGACCCAGGGCACCCTGATCCGCAAGCTGTGCACCTATACCGCCCCCAATCCCACGCGGCGCGCCATCTTTGAATTCGACAAGCTGATTCGCAGCCTCTACACCTTGCGCTATCTGCGCGACCCGAAGGTGCAGCGCAACGTGCACCGCTCGCAGAACCGGATCGAATCCTATCACCAGCTCCGCTCGGCCATCGCCCAGGTGGGGGGCAAGAAGGAGCTCACGGGCCGAACCGACATCGAAATCGAGATCAGCAATCAGTGTGCGCGCCTGATCGCTACGAGGCGAGTGGCCACGCGAAAGCGCGGGCGTTGATCAAGGCGACCTCACCCGCGGCGTGGCGCCACGTCCATCTGAACGGACACTACACCTTCCGCAGTACCGGCCCGATCATTGACCTGGATACGATCGTGGCGGGGCTCGATTTGGGCTGACGGAATTTTCGGCGGTTTGGGCTTACAACCCCTACCTAGGTTTTCTGTTCCGTTGCGCCTGAGACTTCGGTGACGCTGGCTTGCACCATGGGAAGTCCATCCATTAAGTATCATATGTAACATTATTACGATACATATGTTATTGAAGCAGGAAAGGGCCCGGCGGCGAAAAGCTAGGGAAGGCGTATTTCTGGCCCACACCCTCCGGCAGGCCGAGCGAAAGAAGTAGGGATTGCGAAGTTATCCACAGGCCCTATGGTGTTAAACATGTGTTAGAGAAAGTGTTAGAGCGTGGAAAGAGGCACTCAACCCATTGAAATGCCATCGAAAAAACAGAAGTATGGTAACTAAAACCACGAACTTTGGTAACTAAAACCACGAATTGTAGGGCAGGTAACTGAAAACACGAACCTTGACGCGGGTAACTGAAAACACGAATATCGGTTCATGGTAACTGAAACCACGAACGCCCTCGCGCCCCTGCTCCCGAACCGACATCCGCAGCACGACCTGTTTATCTGCGACGTGGCGGATGCGGTGCTCAAGGACGTGATGCAGCATATGGAGCACCCGTTCTATGCGCTGTCGAAAAAGCCCGAGACGGGGGTGCGCCGCTACGAACACAACGAGCGCTGGATTGAGATTACGCCAAGCGTTAAGGGCCTGGCGACGATCTATGACAAGGACATCTTGATCTACTGCATTTCGCAGATCATGGCCAAGCTCAAACTTGGCGAACAGATCTCGCAACGGGTGAGAATCAACTCGCGCGACCTTCTCATCTTCACGAACCGGGGTACGAGCGGGCGGGATTACATGGCTCTGGTAGAGGCGCTCGACCGGCTGGAGGGCACGCGCATTCGCACGAACATCGTGAGCGGCGATGAGGAGCAGATCGATGGGTTTGGACTGATCGACGCCTCCTCGATCCGGCGGAAGCATGGGATCGATGGCCGCCTGCTATGGTGTGAAGTGAAGCTCTCGGACTGGGTGTTCAACGCGATCCGCGCGCACGAGGTGCTGACGCTGCATCGGGATTATTTCCGGCTGCGCAAGCCGATTGAGCGCCGGGTCTATGAAATCGCGCGCAAGCATTGCGGTCAGCAGGACGAGTGGCGTATCGGCCTGCCGACGCTGCTGAAGAAGACGGGCTCGCAGAGTCCGCTCAAGCGCTTCCGCCAGATGATCCGGCACCTTGTCGTCCACGATCACCTACCGGATTACAGCGTCTCGTTCGATTCCGAAACCGATTTGGTGACTTTCCGCAACCGCGGGTCCATGTCCCCTGCCCTTCCGTTAGCCTGGGAAGGACGCCTTGAGACAGAGGCTTACCATGAGGCGCGCGAGGCCGCGCCGGGATGGGACGTGTATTACCTTGAAAGGCAGTGGCGGGAGTGGCTGGGAGAGAACGAGATCGAGCCGAAGCACCCGGAGCGGCACTTCGTCAAATTCTGCAAGAGCTGGTACGAGAAACGGGGCCCGGCACGCTGAAGTCAACATGCTTGCATGTGGACGCGTGGCCTTGCTTGCATGTAGGCATAAGGTGCTTGCCACTTAGTTGCCATGCAAGCATGGCAGCATGTCCACATGCCATCATGCAATGTGAGGCTTGCCGTACTTCTTGAACAGGTCGTTCAGCGCCTCGGTTAGCAGCGCCTGAATGGTGGTTTCCTCGGCGGCCGCCATGACCTTGAGCTGCTTTAGCACCTCCGGCCCGAAATATCCGGTCAGGGCTCTTTTCCCCTGACGGCTCGGCGGCTGTTTGCTCTTCCCCTCGTCCTTGGGGGGCTCAATTGCTCGCGGAGCAGCCGGCGGCGGCGTATCCGGAACGGCGGCCGGGCGCTTGTCAAACTGGCTCAGCGCAGCGGAGAGGTTGCCTTTCTTCGTCATGCCCTGCGCCTCCTCCGCTCCTCTGTTGGCATGTTTACATGCTTGCATGTAAACGCAAACAAGTCATTGATCTCCTGGGCGGCCTTGCTGTCTTCCTCAAATTCCAGCACGGTTTGGCCAACGGTCAAGGAATGGACGAAGGCGGCGCGGTGCGCGATTACGGCGGGAGCCACGTCAAGGCCATAACCGCGAATGGCCTCGGCGGCCTCATCGGCCAGATGGCCGCGTACCGGCGCAGCGTTGATGACGGCGACGGCCGGGGTGCGGGCAAGATCGGCGAGCTCCTTGGTTGAGGCCATGGCGCGCAGATCGAGAATGGCGGGAAGGCAGGGGATCAGAATCAGGTCGGCGGCACGTGCCCCGGCGAGGGCGTCGCGTTCGGAATGGGGCGCGGTATCGATGATGGTAAGCGCCGCACCGTTAGCCCTGGCCGCGCCCAGGATTTCCTCGAGCTGCGAGGCGTGAGCGGACACGACCACCGGCGTTTCGCGCTCGCGGCTCTTCGACCACTCTTTGGCGCTCGCCTGCGGGTCGAGATCGATGATCGCCGCCGGCCGGCCAGACATCTCGGCGGCGACCGCGAGGTTCAAGACGAGGGTGGTTTTTCCGGTGCCTCCTTTCTGCGAGATGATGGCAATTGTTTGCATGATGGCATGATTTCTTGTTAGCAGGACTACATGCCAACATGATGTCATGCTGGCAAATAAAGGCAATAAAAAATGGAACCATTTATCGAGCAGAGCGGCCCGCCTCATAACTCCTTTTCAAGGGCACAGGGAGTGTCCCCGTCAGGCCGCCGTAGGCGGGGCGAAGCTAGGGGGGCGGAGGGTCGGTGCGCCCGCGTTAGCGGGGCGCGTGGCTGGTCTTGGCGGTCCTGTCGGGTAGTTATCCACGGCGGGTGGTCGTCAAGTACAGGTTAAACAGGATATTGACATAGGTTGGTGTAGAGTTTCACCGTGCATAACCAGATAAGTTCACAGGGTTTTCAACCAGGCTAACGATCATGGAAGGCGGACAGCCACCCCGGACGATGAAAGTGTTGTTTTACGCTAACGGGAATTTTCTCGCGTGATTGTTGTGCTCGGCGACAATCAATTTTAAAAACATGCGCCTAAGTGGTCTTTCATAGTAATGGGTTAATCCTCGCGGGTGGCAGTGCCATCGATGGTTTGCTGCGGCTTGGGCTGGATGGCGGGGAAGCTCTCCGGCTCGATGCGGACACCGGCCCGTAGGCTGCCCAGCTTCAAGGTGGGATAAACCAGTTGCACCTTGCGCAGGGCGACGCGAGCGTAGCGCCCAAAGTTCTTGGGAGAGCTAATACGTAGAGATTGATTTGGCAGCGACCAACGCGCTTGACAGAATGCATGTTCTGTTAAGAGTTATGTGCACTTAAGCCAGAGAAGACAAGGAGTTACGCTCACGGAAGCCAGAAATCCAACAGGCATAAAGTAAAGAGTAAGACTGGCACCTTTCCTCGCTCGCAATCCTCAAGCCAATCAATCTCAGTTTCTCGCCAGCCCGTCGGGCTTTGCGATAACGCAGTGATAGTAAAGAAGTTGTATACAAATGGCACTTCACAGCAGCGTCGCTCTTGTTACCCCTACTAATGGCATATATTTTGGGCCAATTGACTATCGGTTGGTTCGCACTAATCTAGGAAGGGGGAGCAGGGTTTTTGAACGCAAAATCTCCGAACTCCCTAAATCAGCAAAACCCACATTCGTGAGGAACGCTATGAATATGTACAAGATCTTGGCGGCAATCGCGGGTGCAGCAATGCTGTCGGGTGCCGGCATGGCGCAAGGCGGGGGAATTACTCGGTCGGACACCGCGGCGGACCAGATCACCGCAGGTTCGGGGAGTTCGCCGATGCCGAGCAACGCCACCAACGACAGCGGGGACAGCGACTCCTACTTGGGCGGGGTGATTACTCTGTCGGACACCGCGGCGGACCAGATCACCGCGGGTAACGGTTACCCCTACGGAGGATGGGGGTGGGGGGGATACCCCTTGGGGGTCGCCGCAACCGACTCGGTTTATAAAGTCATAGAATTACTAGGGAGTTCAGAATAACTACTGCGGACTACCGGCATTCGCTTTGCTCTCCAGTAAGACACGAGGTCGCATGCGTATTGATCAAGGAACAATTAGCGATGAGTTTCAGTCATGCGAATCGAGCGCTCGGGGTGTGGCCCCGTGGCCACCGCGGCAGCCAGCAGCCGAGCAGGCAGCGCATGGAGGTCGAAACGGCGATTGAACCGGTAGGCGATCGCGCCAGGTAGCGCTCGGCGTACTTGCCAAAGTCGAAGGCGTGGTACGCGCCGCTCAGGCCGCTCTTTA
>JARRNE010000417.1:0-3352 GCA_037385305.1 Chromatiaceae bacterium
GATAGCTGACGGCAAGCACTTCGGCAGCGGGCAGGATGTCCATGGCTCTCTCCTGGAAGTGGATAACGGTCGGAGAAAGCATATACGATCGGTGCCGCAGCGCGCCTAACAATCATTACCACGCCGTGAGGTCCGTAGGCCGTTGGCGGGCTGCCCGCCCGGGCACCGGCGCGGGGATGTAGCTCGCCAAGGACCGCACACACCCGCAAACCGGCCACTGGATCAGTTTCGGCGAGTGACCGGTCATGGCCGACAGCGGTCAGCCAGTGGCACCAGAGAACGCTGGCCAGATCCTTCACGAGTCTGCGGGGGCTCACCGGATGATCCATCGCTGAGGCAGACTGCAGGCATGGAGGAGCGAGCGCGGCAGCACGTTTCGCAACGCCTCCCTCCCCCTGTCAAGACACCACCTCAAATGCCGCTCCGGCTTCGTCGCGGGTTCGCTCGTACGGCCGCTCTGGAATTCCGGCAAGGGCATCTCTAAAATCATCCGCTGACACGCGTCCAAAGCAAGCGATGGCTGGTTCCACCAGTACAGCGGCGGGGTAGCACCGACCTGGACGCTCCACCCCCACGCACACAATTTCCTCTCCGGATGTTCCGGACACCCCCGAGTGGCTTGCTCATTGACGTCAGCCCCTTACCGTCTTAAGGGTTGATCGTGACCGGGATCGGTTTGACCCCGCGCCGGCGCGCGCGTAGATTTCCGAAGATGGAGCAAAGCCCATGCCCGACGGAGCCCGCAAACCCGAAGTGATCGAAACCACGGTCGAGAAGGTCGCTGGCGAGCTGGCGCGGCGCGGCCTCGATCCGTACGACCGCGTGACGGTCACGATTGAACCCGACGAGCTGATCCCAGGACGGCGCGAGGCCCGTGCTCGTGTCATCGCCGCGGGTCTCAGCGACGCGGACATCGACCAGTGGATCGACGAGGCCCGCACCGAAGCGCAACCGCTGCTCGGATGAGGGTCGTTCTCGATACCAATGTTCTCATCAGCGCCGCGCTGAAGGAAGGATCGCCCCCGAAACGGCGGCGCGGCTTGCGGTCGATAGCCACCTCCTCCTCAAATCGACGATCACCGAGCAAGAGCTGTTCATCACGCTCGACCGGCCGCGCCTCGCGCCGCTGATCCCGTCGCGCTTTCGGGACTGGTTGCACGAGGTGATGGCAGCGGCCGAGGTGGTCGCAATCACCGAGCGGATCACCGCTTGCCGTGATCCGAAGGACGATAAATTCCTCGAACTGGCGGTCAGCGGTCGGGCCGATCTGTTTGTTACTGGGGACGGCGACCTCCTGGCGCTCAATCCGTTTCGAGGAATCCCCATCATCACGCCCGCCGACTTCGTGTACCGGCGCTGAGCGCAGTGAATGGGGACGAGAAATCTTCTCGCAGGGAGAACGGCGTGCACAGGGCTTACGATCGGCAGCGCGCGCCCCACTGGGCTCTAGCAAAATGGGGTATCTATTTTGCTCCACCAACCACTAGTCATCGCGTATTATTATCCAGAATAATTGACGCGGCTCGAAGATCGTCGCCGAACCTCCCTCACACCAGGTAGCACGCAGGGCATGGCCTCGAGCCGCCCCGGGGGGCGGTACGCCGCCGGTCCTCAGGGCACGTTACGGTGGTGACGCTGGCGGGAGCCTGCGGATCGGGTCTTGGCGGTAGAACTCCCGCAGCTGCTCGCAGACGCCCGGATATTCCCTGGCTAAGCCAGGCGCCTTGGGCCTCTTCGATGGCCTGGCCGTGCAGAAAGAGGAGGGTAAGACCCTGCACTCGCCGGCATCGAGCCCCTCCAGCAGCGGCAGATCGCGCCAGAGGTCCGTCCAGATCTCGGGATCAAGCCGAGCTCGGGCCTGTTCAACCGGCGCCTGCGCCACCAGCGCGTCAACCCTAGCAAGCTCTGCGTCTCACGAATCGCGTTGGCTGCGCGGCCGGTCTCTGAGTTGGGACGTCGTGCGGCGGGGTGGCCTACCACCGCACACAGGCGCCAACTGGAATTTCCGGGGAATCTTGTGATCTCGCACAGGTAATTGTGCCGCGCGTAGGAGCAACCGCGTCTGTTTGACCAATATGATGATGTTCTGATATACCTTGTTCGATTTTCTCGGCAGACAGAGACGGTAGCGGCGCGCCGGGCGCGCCTTCCCAACCTAAAAGAAGCGGGCGGTACGCTATGAAGACCTGGGTGATATCGGTTTCGGTTGCAACGGCCTTGGTGTGCGGCGGCGCGAGTGCCGACACCGGTGATGCGAAGGCAGGCGAGAAGAAGGCAGTCTCCTGCACTGCATGCCACGGGCCGGCGGGCAACAGCGTGGTCCCTATGTGGCCCAAGCTCGCGGGTCAACAGCCGGAGTACATCGTCAAGCAGCTGATGGACTTCAAGAGCGGGGCGCGGGTCAACCCGCAGATGAGTCCTCAGGCCGCCCCGCTCACCAAACAGGATATGCTCAACCTGGCGGCCTATTTCTCGAGCCAGAAGCAGTCCGGCGGTACCGCCGATCCCAAAGCGGTGGCGCTGGGCTCCGCCATCTTCCGAGGCGGCAACACCGCCACCGGGGTCCCCGCCTGTACTGGCTGCCACTCGCCTACCGGCATGGGATTGGGGCTGGCCAAGTTCCCCCGCCTTGCGGGACAGCATGCCCAGTATGTGGAGCAGACCCTCAAGTATTTCCGGGATGGCCAGCGGGCGAATGACCCCAACGGAATGATGCGTGGGGTTGCGGCGAACCTCACGGACACGGAAATCACCGCGGTCGCCCAGTATCTCCAAGGTCTCACCAGTCAGTAACAGAGGGCTTCGCGCTTGCTCTCGCGGGCAGCCGTGGGCTGCCCTCCGCATCTCCGGTGTCGGACACTCACCCGCCCCCCGGGCGCCCGCGGTATCCGGGGGGATTGGTGATACCCTAACGGCCATGGCGTCAGCGCCACCCCAGAGAATGTAAGTCGCTGCCGCCATGACCGTTTCCCTCACCCCGGCCCTCTCCCAGTGGGCGAGGGTGACAGGGAGCGCGCTACGCGCGACTTTCATCGTAAGAATCCGTCCCGGCCATCTGAGGCCATGGCATCCGAAACCCCTGGTGTCGTCCACACGGCCCGATTCCCGCTTCCCTTGCGCCGGCGGTGATGACGATGGGACAGCGCATCCGCGTGCGTGCGCATCTTTCTTCGCCTTCGGCATGGGGAGGGTCAAGGTTTGGCGTTATCCTGTCCTCCGCCAGGCAACGCGGTCTTAAGCCCAGCTCCCTCCCTCGGTCCCCCGCTCATCATGCAGCAGCTACATCTGCTCAGCTACAACATCCAGGCGGGGATCTACACTCGGCAATACGCCGAGTACCTCACCAGCAGCT
>JARRNE010000417.1:3358-11140 GCA_037385305.1 Chromatiaceae bacterium
ACCGAGAGCGCCTGCACAACCTGACTCGGATTGCGGCCATGCTGCGGCAGTTTGATCTGGTGGGCCTCCAGGAAGTGGACGCGGGCAGCCTCCGCAGCGGGTTCATCGATCAGACCGAGTACCTCGCCTATCGGGCCCAGTTTCCCTATTGGTACAAGCAGGTGAACCGCAATCTGGGCCGTCTTGCCCAGCACAGCAACGGGATGCTGAGCCGAATGCGCCCGACGCGAATCATGGACTACAAGCTCCCCGGGCTTCCCGGGCGGGGCGCGGTGATGGCGGAGTTCGCGACCTCCGACCATGCTGCGCTGGCGGTTTGCATCGTCCACTTGGCCTTGGGCTGGCGTACCCGTCGGCGCCAGCTCCGCTACATCGCGGCACTCGCTCGCCGTTACCGGTACCTGGCCCTGATGGGGGACTTCAACTGCGATTGCAGCTCACGGTCGTTGCAGGCTCTAGTGGAGGATTCCAGCCTGCAGGGACTCGACTGCGAGCTGAAGACATTTCCGAGCTGGCGCCCGCGCCGGACTCTGGACCACATCCTGGTGTCGGACTCGTTGCAGATCCTGGAGGCGCAGGTCGTTGACTACCCCCTCTCCGATCATCTGCCGATAAGCATGACGATCGCCCTGCCCGACGGCGTGCGGGTGGTTGCCTGACGGTCATGAGGCGTCCTGGACGTAGAAGTAGCGCCACACCGTGCCCGTTAGGCTCGCCAGCAACGCCATCAGCTCAGGGGTTGGGGCTGCCTCCCCGGGAAAGACCTCTTCCACCTGAACCAACAGCCGTCCAAAGCCTGCGGATTGCTTCCAGTCGAGCTCCCAAGGGGCCGACCGGATTCCGCAGGAAGCACATTGGATCGTTTCGATCGCATCTGATTGCCAAAGGGAGATCCGATCGCGCCAGTCCGCGATGGCCGTGCGGCATGACGCGCACCGCGGTGGGCGGGTGTTGCGCCCGCAGGCAAAACGTGGGCGCGGGTGAGGGCCCACGAGCAGTACGTGGCAAAACGGGCTGTCGTGCGTTGGTGACAGACTGAGTTGGACCGAGCAGCCGGCAAAGGTGATCAGCTGCAGGAAATTGTCCCCGACGGTGAACCCATTGGGTCGCCCGGGCAGGGGATTGCCCGTGAAACCGGCCGCCGCGAGCCCGTCCGCGAGGAGCCTGCGGTCCGGGAGGTGGAACGGATCTTGAGGGGCAAGGAGAAGGCGTCCGGTGTGGACGGGCATTGCTGCAGCTTAGGATTGATTAGCGGCCTCGATTCTAACAGAATCGAGCTGTCGTTCTTTCCGGGTTTCTGGTCTCGGGATACGACAAGGGGTCGTGCGACCTGCACGGAGGATGCGGGTCGCGGCAGCGGTTTTCCGAATGGTCTCTTGGGGGTTTGCCATGGCGGTCCATGCCTACCGACGCCCGCGTGCTGCCGGCGGTTTCGGCGTGCTCATCATGGTAGCCACGCTGCTTGCCGCTCCGGCCGAGGCACGCAAGTACCCGGGCTTCGCGCCGAAGCGCCCCTTGGTCCAAAAGGCCACCTTCCCATCGCCCAGGCCGCGCGCCTCGGCCGGTGTTACAAGGAGCGGCCGTGCGCCCGGGGTCAGTCGGTACTGTGCAGCTGCTCTCCGTGGGGACCGCAATGCGCAGTTCGAGCTTGGCTACATCTATGCGGTCGGCCGGGGCGTGAGGCGCGACGACGCGTTGGCCGCGGCATGGTTTAGAAAGGCTGCCGCGCAAGGGGTGGTCCAGGCTCGCAATTGGCTGGCGCTCCTGAGGGTCAAGTCGAAGGCCCATGCGGTCTGTCGGCCGAACCTGGTGCTCGCCGTCGTGGCAGCGGAATCCAACTTCGACCCGTCCGCGCGCTCCGACAAGAACGCCCAGGGTCTCATGCAGCTCATCCCCGCGACTGCGGAACGTTTCGATGTGAAGGATGCCTGGGATCCGGAGCAGAATCTACGCGGTGGCATGGCCTATCTCCGGTGGCTGCTCCAACGCTTCGACGGAGACGTCTGGCTCGCCCTTGCCGGTTACAATGCTGGGGAGCAGGCCGTGGAGCGCTATAAGGGGATTCCGCCTTACCCGGAAACCAGGGACTACGTTGACCGTATCGCTGGTTGGCTGAACCGTTAGCGCGAAGCGCTTTCCGCCTCCTCCCGGCTAGCACCTGCACAGGCTGCCTCTCGTCGCCCAGAAGGGCCCCAGCGCTATGCCGACATCTCGCAGCGGATGGTCCGCTCGACTCCGTGTCTCCCTCTCGGTGATCCTGGCTGTGGCCCTGCCAGCACCGGCCTATCCGCCTGCGGCGCCGGCAGCACGGGAGGTGGCGGCTGTAAGCCCCCGCCTCAACTCTCCATTTGTCGGCACCGATTCGTCGCGCTGGCAGGGGATCTTCGAACGCCCGGGGCGCGAGGTCTTCGATCAGCGCTTCCGCATCGTTCAGGCGACGGGTGTTCGCTCCGGCATGACGGTGGCCGACGTAGGGGCCGGCACCGGACTCTTCACCATGCTCTTTGCGCGCGCCGTTGGGCCCGAGGGGAAGGTCTATGCGGTGGACATCTCGAAGGACTTTGTGGCCGATATCGAGCGACGTGCCGCCGCCTACCATGTCGCCAACGTTGCGGTCGTCTTGAGCAGCCCAAGGGACACCTTGCTGCCTTGGGACAGTATCGACCTGGCCTTCATCTGCGACAGCTATCACCACTTCGAGTATCCGCGGGCCATGCTGGACTCCATCGCTCGGGCCCTGAAGCCAGACGGTGAGCTGATTGTGGTCGACTTTCGGCGAATCCCCGGCGTGAGCTCGCCTTGGGTCATGCAGCACGTGCGTGCAGGGGAGGCAGAGGTGACAAAGGAGATCAAGGCGGCCGGCTTTGAGCTCGTCGGGAAGGAGCGATTCCTCCGGGTAAACTACTTCCTGCGCTTTCGCAAGGCCCCGGCTGACCAAGCCGCGCCTCCCGGGTCGGGCCGGAAGAGCCCTGCCAGATGATTCCGTCTTTCGAAGTGCGGCTCCGAAGGTTGAGTCCGAGGGGGCATTTCACCGGCTACAAGCCCGATCCGCGGCTCGAGTTGAATCCATCACCAGTTACCGGGTAAACTGCGATGGCCGCTTGCGGCCCAGCAGACTGCAGCGCTGGTACAGCGTACCGGTTGCGGAGGGCGCGTCCTCGTCCCCCGGATCGCTGAGCAAGGGAAGCACTGGTGAATTCGGCAGCGGGCCGGGTGTCTGCAACGAGATGTGCGCCTTGCAGGGCCCTCAGGGCGAGATACCGGCAGTGATTCCGCGCTGCCCTGGCAACTCTCTCTTACGGTGCGCCGATGCGATTGAGATGTGGAAATACGTTAGCCTTGTCTGTTGCTGCCGCCGGGATGGTCGCGGTGCCTCCCCCCGCGGGGGCGAAGCAGCTCCCCTCCTTCCAAGAGATCTATCGTTCCAACGACGTGCATGACCTCACCGCGTGGGGCTTGCGTTATGAACGTGGCGTAGGCGTCGCCCAGAACGCCAGTAACGCGGCGCAGCTTTACTGCAAAGCTGCGCGCAAAGGCGATGTGGATGCCAAGTACCAGCTGGGGCAGATGTATGCCTTCGGGCGCGGTGTTCCGCGCGACAAGGCGGTTGGGGCCGCTTGGCTCTACCAGGCGGCGCAGCGCAACGACTCTCGCGCCAAGGTTTTGCTCGAGGTCCTGAACATCGAGGGCAAGCCCAAGCGCAAAGCAGTCTGTCCCCCTGGTCCGGAGCTGCGGGTTGCCTCGCTCCCCCACTCGGCCGAAGCCGCGAAGGTCGTGGGCCTGGTGCGGGCCCTCGCCCCGAAATACTCGCTCGACCCCAACTTGGTGCTGGCGGTTATCGCGGTGGAATCGAACTTCAATCCGACCGCTGTCTCCCCGAAGAAGGCCCAGGGGATCATGCAGCTCGTCCCGGAGACCGCCGAACGTTTCGGCGTGCACGACGTGTGGAACGTCGAGCAGAACCTGCGCGGCGGCATGGCCTATCTGCGCTGGCTCCTGAACTACTTCAACGGCAACGTGAAGCTGGCCCTTGCCGGATACAACGCCGGGGAGAAGGCGGTCGAGCGCCACGGCGGGGTTCCGCCCTATGCCGAGACCCAGGAGTACGTTCAGCGCATCATGCACCGCATCGGGGCCGAGGAAGACCATGGCTCCGGTTGATCAGCCGGCTGGAGGCCACCCCCCCGGAGCGGCATAGAGGCGCGTTTTGCGCCGCGGGCGGATCACCCATAATGCGCAAGGAGTTCGCCCGAGTCTCGTACCGGCCCACGCCCACCCAAAGGGCAGAGCTGTTCGGATGCGTTTTGGGCATCCGTTCCCCTGCCCCCTGTGACTTGAAAAACCTGCCTTGCTCCTATAGCTTGCGCTACAGTCCCAGCTGGGGGTGCCCGCTCGCTTCGGGCTGAGAAAGACCCTTAGAACCTGATCCGGGTAATACCGGCGGAGGGAAGCCAGGGCGGGCTCCGATCCCCTTCCGCTCGCGGTTTCCCTGTTTCACCCAGAGGTAGACCATGGGCGCGATCCCCGAGGAGTTCATTCGTAAGACCGCGGGCCTGTCAGACGCGGTTACCAGGCCGTTGAACAATTCGCGCAAGACCTATGTGGTGGGCTCGCGACCGGACATCCGCGTGCCTATGCGCGAGGTGAGCCTTACGCCGACGCGCACCTCGGGGGGTATCGAGGAGAACCCTCCGGTCTACGTCTACGATACCTCGGGTCCGTACACGGACCCGGTTGCCCGGATCGATCTGCTCCAGGGGCTGCCGGAGGTACGGGCGGCCTGGGTCGAGGAGCGTGGCGACACCGAACGGCTGGCCGGCCCCAGCTCTGAATACGGGCGCCGCCGGCAGGCTGATCCCGCCCTCGCCCACTTGCGCTTCGAGCACATTCGCGCGCCTCGGCGCGCCAAGCCGGGTGCGAACGTCACCCAGATGCACTATGCGCGTGGTGGGATCGTTACCCCGGAGATGGAGTACGTGGCCATCCGCGAGAACATGCGCCTCGACGAGCTGCGGCGCGACACCCGCTACGCGAAGCTTCTGCGCCAGCATCGGGGCAACTCCTTCGGCGCCAGCCTGCCGGATGAGATCACTCACCCCGGAGCTCGTCCGCGCCGAGGTGGCACGGGGGCGGGCCATCATCCCCGCCAACATCAATCATCCTGAGCTCGAGCCCATGATCATCGGGCGCAACTTCCGGGTGAAGATCAACACCAACATCGGCAACTCGGCGGTCACCTCCAGCATCGATGAGGAGGTGGAGAAGATGGTCTGGTCCACCCGCTGGGGCGGCGACACCCTGATGGACCTCTCCACCGGCAAGAACATCCACGAGACCCGGGAGTGGATCCTCCGCAATGCCCCGGTACCCATCGGCACTGTCCCCATCTACCAGGCCCTGGAGAAGGTGGATGGCAGGGCGGAGGAGCTTACCTGGGAGATGTTCCGCGACACCCTCATCGAGCAGGCGGAGCAGGGGGTGGACTATTTCACCATTCACGCCGGGGTCCTGCTGCGCTACGTGCCGCTCACCGCCGACCGGGTCACCGGCATCGTCTCCCGGGGCGGGTCCATCATGGCCAAGTGGTGCCTGGCCCACCACCAGGAGAATTTCCTATACACCCACTTCGCCGAGATCTGCGAGATCATGAGATCGTACGATGTCTCCTTCAGCCTGGGGGACGGACTGCGTCCCGGCTCCATCGCAGATGCGAACGACGCGGCCCAGTTCGCCGAGCTCGGGACTCTGGGCGAGCTCACCAAGGTCGCCTGGGAACATGATGTGCAGGTCATGATCGAAGGGCCGGGCCACATCCCGCTGCACATGGTTAAGGAGAACGTGGACAAGGAGCTCGAGGACTGCCACGAGGCTCCCTTTTACACCCTCGGGCCCCTGATCACCGACATCGCCCCCGCTTACGACCACATCACCTCCGGCATCGGGGCGGCCAACATCGGCTGGTACGGCACCGCCATGCTCTGCTACGTGACGCCCAAGGAGCATCTGGGCCTGCCGAACAGGGAGGACGTGCGTGACGGCATCGTCACCTACAAGATCGCTGCCCACGGCGCGGACCTCGCCAAGGGGCTGCCCGGCGCCCAGCTCCGGGACAACGCCCTGTCCAAGGCCCGCTTCGAGTTCCGCTGGGAGGACCAGTTCAACCTCTCCCTGGATCCGGATCGCGCCCGCGAGTTCCACGACCAAACCATGCCCCATGAGTCCCACAAGGTGGCCCATTTCTGCTCCATGTGCGGTCCGCACTTCTGCTCGATGAAAATAACCCAGGATGTGCGCGACTATGCCAAGTCCCACCAGCTCGACGACATGGGCTCGGCCGTGTCCCGGGGGATGAAGGAGAAGGCCGCCGAGTTCGTGAAGGACGGCGGGCAGATCTATCGCGACGTCTAGGATCCTGTGTGGCCGAGGAGCGCAGTGGACAAGGGTCGCGTTCTGGACAACTTTTGCATTGCTCCCCGTTACGCCAACGAGCCCCCGGAAGGCGCACCTTTCGAGGACTTTGGCCCCCTTCAGAGCAGAGACGCGATCGCTCCGCCCGCACGGTGCAGGGGGAGGCCGTGTGGATCTGGGATCGAAACGGCGAGAAGGCGTAAGGTCAACTGCAGGGATTCGGCCCTATCCGGCTTGATTTGACCGCGCTCCGCCGACAATTTTCCCCCAACCCCCTGTCCCTATCTCTGACTAACCCCGCTCAAGAGTCGATTTGCGGGTGGCAGTGACCGGCGACTTTGTTGGGCTCGGCTGGTTGTCCGGGATCTCTGCGGCGGGCTCGTGCCAGCCTCCGCCGAGGGCCTTGATCAGGCCGACGCTCGTGGTGAGGCGCCGTCCCTCCAGGTTCACGGCGGTGAGCTCGTTGGCGAGCTGGGTGGCCTGGGCAGTAACCACACTCAGGTAGCTCACGGTCCCGGCCTTGTACTGGTTCAGGCTCAGCTCCACGGAGCGGCGGGCGGCAGCGACCGCCGCCTGCTGGGCTGCCGCCTCCCGGGCGAGGATCCTCTGGGCTGCCAGGTTGTCTTCGACTTCCTGGAACCCTGCAAGCACCGTCTGGCGGTAGCTCGCGACGGTCGCGTCATAGGCGGCGACGGCCTGGGCGCTCTGGGCGCGGCGCAGTCCGGCGTCGAACAGGGTCCCGACCAATGCCGGGCCGATCGACCAGAATCGATTGCCTGCGGACAGGACGTTCGAGAAGCCGGTGCCCTGGTAGCCCCCGGAGGCCGAAAGCGTCAGGCTGGGAAAAAAGGCGGCTTCCGCCACGCCGATCTGGGCGTTCGCAGCGGCGACCTGGCGCGCCGCGCGGGCGATGTCCGGACGGCGCTCCAGGAGCTGGGAGGGTACGCCGGCCGGGATCTCGGGCACCCGAGGGGGTGCCTGCCCCGGCGCGAGCGAGAAGTCCGCCGGCGGGCGGCCAATGAGGACCGCAATCGCGTGCTCCAGTTGCGCCCTCTGCACCCCCACGTCGATTGCCTGCGCCTGTGTGGTCTTCAGCTGGGTATCCGCCTGGACCACATCCACCTTGGACACGACGCCGGCCGCGTAACGATTGCGGGTGATCTGCAATGCCCGCCGATAGGCTGCGACGGTCCGGTCGAGCAGCCGCTTCTGCGCGTCGGCGACCCGCAACAGGAAATAGTCCTGGGCCAGGGTCGCCTGAGCGCTCAGGCGAACGGATTGCAGGTCCGCTGCGCTCGCCTCGGCGGTCGCCTGGCTCGCCTCGAGCTGGCGCCTCACCCGGCCCCAGAGGTCGATCTCCCAGGGGAGACTGAG
>JARRNE010000418.1:0-5026 GCA_037385305.1 Chromatiaceae bacterium
CTGCGGGACGGGGGGCTACGGCGCGACGAGCTTTGACGATGTGCGCGTGCCTGTCAGCGGGTCGATCGACGTATCAGGCTTGTCTTCCCTGCTGCGCCAGCTCGCCTCGACCAACACCAGCGTGTTCTCGAAGCATCTTGCCCGGCGCTCGATGGATAGAGCGAAGTCTTGGTTTAGGCCAGCACGGCAGCAATCTCCCCCTTTGGCGTGGCGCTTGGGCCACGCTTAGCGAGGAGACACCCATGGCAGACGCGATCCAGGGAGCCCTGCAGTCGTATCTCGACGGCCTCGTGCCGACCCGTCACCCAGAGCTGGTCCAGATGGAGGACTACGCCCGTTCCAAAGGCTTCCCCATCATAGGTCCGGCGTGCGGCCACCTCTGCTACCAGGTTGCTCGGATAATGGGTGCGCGTCGGGTCTTCGAGCTCGGTTCGGGGTACGGTTACTCCACCGCCTGGTTTGGCCGGGCCGTGCAGGAGAACGGGGGCGGAGTCGTCCATCACACGGTCTGGGATGCGGGGCTTTCCGGGCTGGCCCGCCGGCACCTCAACGCCATGGGGCTCGATCACCTCGTCCAGTTCCATGTGTCGGAGGCGGTCGCTGCCTTGGAGGCACAGCCGGGTCCCTACGATCTCATCTTCTGCGACATCGATAAGGAAGGATATCCGGGGGCGCTGCCCGCCATCGAGGGGAAGCTTCGCGCAGGTGGCGTGCTGATTGTGGACAATCTGTTGTGGGGGAATCGGGTCTTCGATCCATCCCGGCACGACAAGGCCACGGAGGGGGTCCGAGAGCTCACTCGCTTAGTCACCAGGAGCCCGGGTTGGATCAGCTCAATCCTGCCGATCCGGGATGGGATTCTGTTGGCATACAGGGTCCCCTGAGCGAGGCGGGCAGCCTCGGCTGACGGGAATCCCGCGCTCTCGCGGCGGTGAGCCGGATTTCGTCGCGCAGGCGCAAGCCACCCGCTCCCGAAGTCGTGGGTGCTTTCCACGAGTGCCCTGGGCCGGAATTGGGAAGCGCCGGGGAAAACAGGCGATAACGCGTTCCCCCACAGCCCGGCGGCGATTATCGGTCCGGGACTGGGGCTTGTACGCCCTGGTAAGATCATGCCCGATCCAATCAAGTACGGGTTTCTTTGATGACCGACCCTTCAGAGACCTTGCGTGAGGGTCAGCTGACGGCCCGAGCGGTCGAGATCACCATTCGGCTCGGGCTCATCCTGCTTCTTCTGGGCTGGTGCTTCCAGATCGTGCGGCCCTTTCTCGTCCCGACGGTCTGGGGGGCCATCATTGCGGTTGCCTCTTCCCCAGCCTATGGTCGTCTCCTCGCCCTCCTGGGTGGCCACCGCGTTGCCGCGGCTGTAGTCTACACGCTTCTTGCACTGGTGGTGCTGATGGTGCCCGCCGTGCTGCTGACCGGCACCCTCATTGAGGGCGTGCATGACATCGTCCTGGGGATGGATCAAGGCCGGTTTCGTATTCCGCCGCCGCCCCAGAGCGTCGCGGGGTGGCCTGTGATCGGCGGCTGGGTGGCGTCCCTGTGGACAGAGGCGTCCCAGAACCTGGGGGCCACCCTAAAGCTCGCCGGGCGCCTTGCCGGGGAGCGGGGCGCGGGTTTCGCCAGCCTGGCGGAGGCCACGGTCCGCAGCGTGACGCGCGGCATCTTGGGGGTTGCGCTCATCCAGTCATTGCTTGCCGGGCTCGGGTTTCTTGCGTTCGGCGTGCCGGCCGCGGGTCTCTGGGCCTTGGTTGCCCTGTTGCTCAGTGTGGTGCAGATCGGGGTCTTTCCGGTGGTCATTCCGATCGTCATCTACGTCTTTGCGACCGCGAGCACCGGCAAGGCGGTACTCTTCCTCGTTTGGAGCCTGTTCGTGGGTTCAGTCGACAACATCCTAAAGCCGATACTGCTCGGGCGGGGTGTCGCCGCTCCGATGGCGGTGATCTTTATCGGGGCTATCGGCGGCTTCCTGAGCTCCGGGATCATTGGGCTCTTCGTCGGCTCCGTCATCCTTGTGCTCGGCTACAAATTGTTCTTGGTCTGGCTCCACGGTGCGGATACGCCGCCGCACGAGTTGCTGTCGGGCAAACAGCCAGCGAGATCGCTGGATGAGCGGTAACGGAGCCGCCCTGACTAGAGCTGGACCTCAATGAATCCGCGCTCTTGGGTGAGTCGGAGGAGACGGTATCGCTGCTGCGGGCCCTTCACGAGCTAGGGCTTGAAGCGGAACAGCTCGCCTTCCTCCGTAGCCGCGATTGCGACGAGGCACAGGGCGGGTTCCTTTACCCTGTACTGCCGCCCGACGCCTTCGCAGCGCTGCTGCGAAGGTGGTCCACCGCTGCAAAGGGTGCCGAGGGACATGGTGTCTAATCGGGTCTTTTCGAGGCGGCGGCCTCTTGACGCCCCGATTTCGTGTCAACGGGCCGGCAGGAATTTGAAATTGATCAGGGCTTACTTCGGATGTGTCCTTCCGCGGCTTCAGCCTCGGCCGCCGGTCACCTCGGGTTGAGTTGCCGTCCGCGCCGGCTCAGATGGCGGAGAAGCTCATACTCCTCGTCTTGATCATCGCGGCGAACGGCGCCCCCATCCTTGCGGACGATTTGCTGGGACGCCGCTGGGCGTGGCCGATCGACGGCGGCCTTGTCTTCAAGGACGGACGCCGGCTCCTGGGATCCTCGGCCACGGTGCGGGGTCTGGTGATCGCAGTATTGGTCGCGGGAGGCCTTGCGGGCTTGCTGGGACATTCACTCTGGGCCGGTGTGCTCATCGGCCTTTGGGCAATGCTGGGCGACGCCCTCTCGAGCTTCGTGAAGCGGCGCCTCGGCCTGCTGCCGGGGGAGATGGCGTTCGGTCTCGACCAAATCCCGGAGTCTCTGCTGCCGCTGCTCGCTGTTGCCGGGGACTATCGGCTCGGGTGGGACGACATTCTGGTCCTGGTCCTCGGGTTCACTCTTTTCGACCTGATTGTCTCCCGCCTGCTCTACCACCTTCACCTGCGGAAACGCCCCTATTGACTGTAACGCGGAGCGATCTCTACGGATTGGTCTCGCCGGTCTTCCAGGGAGGTGATTAACGCGATAACTCAGCTGCAGGGCCAGGGTCGGGTGCGGGCCGTCAGGACACGCCGTCAATACCTCCGTGTAGGCTCGGCCGGTCCCTCCATGGATGCGTGTCCAATCAGGACAGGGCCGAGCCCCGTCAGTCACGCGCCTGCATCGGCGAGCAGCCGGTGGACGGTGATCTCCGGCGGACAATTAAAGCGGGTCGCCACCACGCAGGCGCCGGCGCCCACGGAGGTGTAGCCCTGGAGCTTTCCCCATCGCCAGGCACCCTGACCGAGGCGCCGCGGGCAGTCGGCGTTGTAAGTGACCGCGATGCCTCCCGGCAGGCAAATCTGACCCCCGTGGGTGTGCCCGCAGAGCATGAGGTCGAAGCCTGCATGGGCGGCGTGGCGGTAGACCTCAGGGGAGTGGGAGAGGAGGATGGAAAAGGCGTCGGGGGGAATCGCGTCCGCCGCCTTCTCCAGATTGTCGGCCCGGTAGTAATGTGGGTCGTCGATACCCGCCAGGTGGATGGCGGCCCCTTCGCGGCGAATTACCACCGATTCGTTGAGCAGGATGTGTATGTCCAGGGCCTCGAGGTCCGGGACCATTTCGATGAAGTCGTGATTTCCCAGCACCCCGTAGACTTGGCCCCGGATCTGTGTGCGCAGTGTGGCCATGGCAGCCACCGCCTGATCGTGGTCGCCGTAGGTGCGGGCCCGGAAGTCGCCGGTGATGACGCAGAGGTCGTAGCGGGCCTCACGCACCAGCTGGGTCAGCGCCTCGGCAACGGCGCGGTCCATGTCCAGGTGGAGGTCGCTCAGGTGCAAGAGGCGGAATCCGTGGAACGCTCGGGGAAGGCCGGGGAAGACGAAGTCGTTGTGGCACATCCGCACGCCGGCGGCGTTGCGCCTACCTCGCCCGTACAGGCCGACGACGCGCATCGCATAGCGCATCAGGGCGTGGACGGAATACCAATTCTCGATGTGGAAAAAATTGCGTCCCCGACCGAAGATCTGGGTGACGTGGTCCCGCTGGATGCCCTGGCGCTGGGACAGATGAAGTCGGCCCACGCGCCGAGCCAGCCGCGCCGCGGCTTCGGCGGACAGCTCAGGATAAGAGCGCCGGTGTGGCATCAACGACCGAGATGTCTGGCCCACGACGATCCGCAAGTTTATACCTTTCGCCCGTTAGGTTTCGGGACTGGCTGGCCGAAGCGGCAATCTCGGGGGACACCCGTAGAGGCCGCAACGGGGCGTGACCCCGGGCTCCGGTTTGCCGCCAGCCTGGTCGCGGGCAGCCCAACCCCCGGAGCGGGGGAGCCGCAGGGCCGCTTCGGCGGGCTTTGTAGCGGCGGTGGCGGACCCGGGTTGTGTTCCCATCACGGCTTTGCTAACGTCCCAGGGAAGCCCCCGCTGCATGGGGGTCGTTTGTTATGGTGGTCCGCGCCGGTCTCCTCGCAACGCGATACCGCAAACCCGGTCAGGCCCGGAAGGGAGCAGCCGTAGTGGTAGCAGTGTGTGCCGGGGTGCGGCTGGCGGGGACCGCCTCCCAATCATTCAATCCACCGTTTGCATCGGTTAAACTCTGCCCCCAACGCACGCGCACTTCCTGTAAATTCAAAGCGATCCATGTCCTATCAGGTGCTGGCCCGCAAGTGGCGCCCCAAGTCCTTTGACGACATGGTCGGTCAGACCCATGTGGTGCGGGCGCTCCGCAACGCCCTCGATCAGGGGCTGCTTCACCACGCCTATCTCTTCACGGGTACCCGTGGGGTCGGCAAGACAACGCTGGCGCGCATCCTTTCCAAGGCGTTGAACTGCGAGCAGAAGGTCACGTCGCGCCCCTGCGGCCAGTGTACCGCCTGTCGGGAGATCGACGAAGGCCGCTTCGTTGACCTGCTGGAGGTGGATGCCGCCTCTCGCACCAAGGTGGACCAGACCCGGGATCTGCTGGACAACGTGCCGTTCGCCCCCGCCCGGGGG
>JARRNE010000419.1:0-7454 GCA_037385305.1 Chromatiaceae bacterium
GAAAGCCACTACACGGTCAACTTCTTCCGGAACTGGCCGATTCCGTCGAGCCTCGGCCCGAACGGTATGATCGCGGCTTTCTGGGATGACCTGAAGCAGCCCACGACGGCTCCCTCATCGCCTGCTATTCCCAGCGCAGTCCAGTCATCAGGACCGCATTCGACAACGAGATCAGATGGGCGAGCGCCGAGGGCGGCGGCGCTGTTGTCTCCCTGTTGAGCTCCACTGAAGGAGGCTATCGGAGACTGGAGAAGCGGTTCATGCAGCAGCTCCGGATGGACCCGCAGCCCGCAAGAATGACCCGGATGCGCACGGAACGAGGAGACAGGCAATGAGCACCGGAACCAGCAAGGCAGGACGGGCAAGCGACCAGAAAGACCGCGGCATTCGCAGCGCTGCCGGCTTTATCCTAGTCGCCCTCGTTGTCGGGACGGTCATGCTAATGCTCGATCTCTATGAGGATCTCCCGAACCTCTATGACCCGGCTCGCATCGCCCTCAGCCGGGCCGAGACCCACCTCGACCGCTCCTACGATCATGAGGAGGACATGCTGCACGCCGCCCGGGCGGCCCGCCAGGAGCTCGACGAGGCGGTCGAGCTGCTGCAGAGCGCGGCACAGGCGGACCCCGACATAACGGGGCAGATCGAGGCAATTCGCGGCCGCTTGGAAACCCTCAGGAAAGAGGAGCCGGCCCTGGGGACAACGCCTCAGGAGCTGCACCGCGTCTATCGTGAGCTGCTGACCGAAATCAATAATCTTCTGAAGCGCAAGCGATGAGCAACGTTGATGAGGCGGTGCGCCGAGGCCATTAGGGCATGCCCCGCGACGCAGTGCCGGGCTCTGCAAAGCCCAGTCGGGCGGAGATCCTGCGCGCGGCTTCGAGCAAGAGGGGAACCCAACCGTCGCGGCGTCGATGCCGCGGAGCGGACACGGAAAGGCCGGCAACGGCCTCCCCCTGGGCGTTGTGCACCAGCGCACCGATACAGCCCACGCCCAGCTCCGCCTCTTCGTTGTCATAGGCAACGCCCAGCTCCCGCGCCTTACGAACCTCCTTCACCAGGCTCTCCGCGTCCCGGATGCTGTTGCGTGTGTACTGGGGCAGGCCGGTTCGAAGGGCATACCCTCGCACCGCTGAGTCGCCTCCGATGGCCAGGAAGAGCTTGCCCACGGCGGTGACGTGGAGCGGAGCGCGGCTGCCGACGACATGCTCCACCCGCATGATGTGGCTGGAGGCGATGCGCTCGACATAAACCACCGCATCGCGATCGCGCAGGCTCAGGTTCACCGTCTCCCCCACCTGGTCCCGCAGCCACTCCATGATGGGCGGCGCCTCCCGGCGTACATCGAGCTGGGTCTCCACCTTGGCGGCCAGCTGCAAGAGGCGCACACCAAGCTTGTACCTGCCGCTGCCCTGCCGCTCGACGTAGCCGTGCGCCATAAGCGACGCAAGGATGCGCGAGGCGGTGGAGGGGTGCAGACCGGCATCGGCGGACAGCACCTTCAGGCTCGCCGCCCCGCCTTCCCGGCCGAGGGCATCGAGGAGTGCCGCAGCCCGGTCGATCACCTGGATGGCCGTCTTCACCATGCTTGTCGAGGCTTGCACCATACGCACGCTAGTGTACATTGTGAAACGCCATCCCGCGCATCAAGGTACCGCGTTGTCGCCCGTCGGGCCTTGTCCCTCTTGCCCCTTGCCTGGATCCTCTTCCTCACCGCGAGCGCAGTACAATGCCGCCGCCCTGTGAGCGGATACCGGGCAGAGCGAACATGGCCGGCACCTGGAACGTATGGGCGAGCGGTAGACCCTAAGGAGCGACCCAACCCTGCACGGCGGAGACGCACGAGGACCCGGAGATGAAGCAGATCATTATCCTCTTCGCAGCACTCTTGCTGTCGGCATGCACCACCGAGCAGTCCAACAAGGACCGCGACAAGGAGTCCTCCGGGCCCACCGTCTATGGCCAGATCAACATGTCGGTGGACATCCTCGAGCAGGAAGAGGAGGTGGGCCCGTACGAGTGCGACGGGCTCTCCGCCTATCGGCAGCTGCCGCTGCTGGTCCTCCTGCCGCGGACCGTCGAGGAGGTCCAGCGCATCTTGCGGCTCTGCCACGAGCGGGACATCCCCGTCGTCGCCCGTGGCGCCGGGACCGGCCTCTCCGGCGGCGCCCTGCCCCTCCCAGATGGAGTCGTGCTCAGCCTGGCGCGCTTCAACCGGATCCTCGACATCGATCCGGCCAACCGCACGGCCAGGGTCCAGCCTGGGGTGCGCAACCTGGCGATCTCCGAGGCCGCCGCGGCGCACGGGCTCTACTATGCACCGGACCCTTCCTCGCAGATCGCCTGCACCATCGGCGGCAATGTGGCCGAGAACTCCGGCGGCGTCCACTGCCTGAAGTACGGGCTCACCGTTCACAACGTACTCGCGATCAAGCTGCTGCTGGTGCATGGCGAGCTGGTCGAGATCGGCGGCGAGGCGCCGGACTCGCCGGGATACGACCTGCTGGCCCTCTTGATCGGCTCCGAGGGCATGCTGGGGGTAGTGGTGGAGGTCACGGTCCGCCTGCTGCCGATCCCGGAGCGGGCGCAGGTGGTCCTCGCCGGCTTCGACGATGTGGAGAAGGCGGGAGCGGCGGTGGGCGAGGTCATCGCCGCCGGCATCATCCCCGCGGGGCTCGAGATGATGGACGGACCGGCCATCAAGGCCGCGGAGGACTTCGTCCATGCGGGCTATCCGACCGATGCGGCGGCTATCCTCTTGTGCGAGGTGGACGGAACCAATCAGGAGGTCTCCGAGCACATCGCCCGGGTGCGCGACCTGCTGATCGCAGCCGGCGCCACCGAGGTGCGCACTGCCAAAGACCAGGCCGAGCGTCTGCGCTTCTGGCAGGGGCGCAAGGCGGCCTTCCCCGCCGTGGGGCGCATCTCGCCCGACTATTACTGCATGGACGGGACCATTCCCCGCCGTCACCTCCCGGAGGTCCTGCGGCGCACCGCCGAGCTCTCCCGGGAGTACGGACTGCCGGTTGCGAATGTCTTCCATGCAGGGGACGGAAACCTCCACCCCTTGATCCTGTACGATGCCAACAGGCCGGGAGAGCTGGAGCGCACCGAGGAGCTCGGCGGCAAGATCCTCGAGCTCTGCGTGGAGGTGGGAGGGACCATCACCGGGGAGCACGGCGTCGGAATCGAGAAGATCCGCCAGATGTGTGTCCAGTTCAGCCCGGCCGAGCTGCAGCAGCTCAACCTGGTGAAACAGGCCTTCGATCCGAAGGGGCTGTTGAATCCGGGCAAGGGCGTGCCGACCCCGAGACGGTGCTCGGAGTATCGGCAGCTGCCGGACCGGGAACGGGGGACAGGGTGAGCCAGGATCAGACGACAGAGCTTCTGGAGCGCCTGCGGGTCGCTGCGGCCGCCCATACGCCGATCCAAATCCAGGGCAGCGGCTCCAAGGCGTTTCTCGGGCGCGCGCCCGCCGGTGAGCCGTTCAGCGTGGGCGGGCATTGCGGCATCCTCAACTACCAGCCCAAGGAGCTGGTGGTGACCGCCCGCAGCGGCACCACGCTGGAAGAGATCGAAGGGACCCTGGCGAAGGAGGGCCAGATGCTGGCCTTCGAGCCTCCCTACTTCGGCCCGGGAGCCACCCTCGGCGCAAGCATCGCCTGCGGCCTCTCGGGGCCGGCAAGGCCCTATGCGGGGTCCGCCCGGGACTTCGTCCTCGGCGTGCGGGTGTTGACCGGCAAGGCAGAGACCCTTCGCTTCGGCGGCGAGGTCATGAAGAACGTCGCCGGCTACGACGTCCCGCGCCTGATGACGGGTGCCTTCGGGACCCTCGGCGTGCTGCTGGAGGTCAGCCTCAAGGTGATGCCGGTGCCCGCGGCGGAGGAGACCCTGGTCCAGGAGCGCTCCACTGCCGAGGCCATCGTCCTCATGAACCAATGGGCTGGCCGCCCCCTGCCTTTGACCGCGACCTGCCATGACGGCGACCGTCTTTATCTCCGGCTCTCCGGCGCAGAGACCTCGGTGCGGCAGGCCGCCTCGGTCATCGGCGGTGAGCCCCTGAGCGACCATGGGACCTTTTGGCGCAGCAAGCTCCGGGAACAAGGCCACGGCTTCTTCCATCGGGACAAGGCCCTCTGGCGCATCTCCCTGCCCGCGGCGACGCCGCGCCTCGATCTCCCCGGAAACTGGCTGATGGAGTGGGGAGGTGCCCAGCGCTGGCTGCGCACCGACCTGGACGCGTCCGCCATCCGCAAGGCCGCGGGGGCGGCCGGCGGGCACGCCACCCTGTTCCGGGGCGGTGACCGCAGCGGGCAAGTCTTCCATTCCCTCTCCCCCGCTCTCCTCCAGCTGCACCGCAACCTGAAACAGGCCTTCGACCCCCTCGGGCTCTTCAACCCCGGGCGCATCTACCCCGAGCTCTGATCCATGCAGACCTCTATCACCGACGCCCTCCTGGCGACGCGGGAGGGACGGGAGGCAGACGCCATCCTGCGCACCTGCGTCCATTGCGGCTTCTGCACCGCCACCTGCCCCACCTACCAATTATTGGGTGACGAGCTGGACGGGCCGCGCGGACGCATCTATCAGATCAAGCAGGTCATGGAGGGACAACCCGCGACGCGCACCACCCAGCTCCATCTGGACCGCTGCCTGACCTGCCGTGCGTGCGAGACCACGTGCCCCTCGGGGGTCAAGTATGCGCGACTGGTGGATATAGGCCGGGCGCTCGTGGAGCATCGGGTGGAGCGGCCCCTGCGCGAGAGGCTCCTGCGGCGGGCCCTGCTTTGGCTGCTACCCCATGCTCGGCGTCTCCGGGTGCTGTTTACGCTGGGACGGGTGGCGCGTCCCCTCTTACCCGCCCGGCTCAGCGCCAAGCTACCGGCGCTCCGCCCGGCAGGGATCTGGCCCCGCCCGACGGGTCATCGGCGCATGCTGGCGCTCGCCGGCTGCGTGCAGTCGGTGGCCACCCCCCGGACGAATGCCGCTGCTGCCCGGACCCTCGCCAGCCTCGGAATCGATCTGATCGAGGTGCGGGGGGCCGGCTGCTGCGGGGCCGCCGCGTACCACCTCAACGCCCAAGAGGAAGGTCGTGCCGCCGCCCGGCGCAACATCGACGCCTGGTGGCCCGAGATCGAGGCAGGCGCCGAGGCCATCCTGGTCACGGCCAGCGGCTGCGGCGCCTTCGTCAAGGAGTACGGGGAGATCCTCGCCCACGACCAAGCCTATGCCCATAAGGCCGCCCGCGTCTCGGCCCTCGCCCGGGACCCGGCAGAGGGGCTTGCCAGGGAGGACTTGGGCCTCCTTGGCCGACCAGGCTTCCTGACAGCCACCTCTGCTGCGGCTCCGCCGGCACCTACTCCATCACCCAACCGGACCTCTCGGTTCAGCTCCGCGACAACAAGCTGGCCGCGTTGCAAGCCGGCGATCCGGAGATCATCGCCACCGCCAACATCGGTTGTCAGCTCCACCTGGAGGCGGGTGCCGGCCGCCCGGTGCTGCACTGGCTGGAGCTTCTGGATACCGGGCCCGCGCAGACCCGGCCGGATTGACCGGATTCGGAAGCGCGGGGGACATGCGGACACCACCGCCGCCCGTTGACAACCCCCGGCCCGCCACAGCGGGATTCTCGAAGACCCCGCTGCGATGTCGACCTCTCCCTCCGGCATCGGTGGCACGCCCCTCGACCCCTGGAGGCGGCGATGCGAGAACCCATCCGCAACCGTCGCCCATCAGGTCCCCCAAGGGCAAGCCGTCGACCCGCTGAAGCCACTTGGCATCGCTCTTGCGGAAACAGCCATGACAAGAGCGCTGCCGAGGTCAGCACTTCATCAGCTGCGCATCGGACAGGCCACGCGACAGAGCCAGGAGACACATGGAATCTGCGGCGGAGAAACCGATGGCAATCATGCGCGACAGCTCGTTCCAACCCATCAGAGAGCAGATTCACGCCGTCTGGGAGCGAGACGAACAGGTGCGGCCTCACAGCGACACCCTGGAGGTCATCCCGGGTGACCCACCCGCTCTCAGTGGCGAGGTTGCGGACGTCATGGTCAAGCGCCGGGCGGTGCGCCTCGCCCATCAGACGGCGCCGGGGCTTGCGGTATCTGACCACATCCAGGTCCGTGCCGACCCTCGGGTGACGGATGGCCTGCTCACGCGGCGCGCCCTCGACCTCATCTCGCGACACCGGGCGTTCCACCACATCTCGGTGACGGAGTGGGATCCGCGGTCCTCATCCGAGCTGACGGACTGGATCGGGGTCGCCGTGCGGGACGGAAAGATCATGCTGCACGGACGGGTCAACCGCTTGACCCATCGCCGGCTGGCGGAGGTTCTGGTCTGGCGGCTGCCCGGCTGTCGGGACGTCCTGAACCGCCTGCACGTGGAGCCTGCACAGCAGGACAGTGACGGCGAAATCACGGATGCAGCAGAGGAGGCGTTGCGCATCATCCTGGGTCCGAGCGCCGAGCGGGTGAACGTGAACACCCGGGGCCGGGAGGTGACCCTGAGCGGGGCGGTGGACCATGAGCGCCGCCGCCGCATGGCGCTGGAGGTCTGCTGGTCAATCCCCGGGGTTCATTGGGTCTACGACGAGCTGTCTGTACGGTGAGGACCCCTTGGCGGCAGGCGGATATCCCCCGATCCTGTCCCAAATCCCCCTTCCCGAGGCTGCCCCAAGAGGCGGCGTCCTCTGCGGCGCAGGGCTGCATCGCCGTTGTCGAAGGAGTGGGCCTGCCGGAGGTGCGCAGCCGGCTGATCGAGGCGGACCTGGGCGCGGGAAACGGTCGCGGCGACGACTTACACTCTCCGGGGAGCGCTGAGGCCATGGCCGTTGGCCACTCCGGCTGCCCGAAGAGTTTGTCTCCGGGGCCCGGAGCCGCGAGATGCAAAGACAGGAGAAACGCGCGGCGGCCGAAATTGACAGGATCTGCTCATTTTGAGCCGTCGACCGTCCGACGGGCTACAGCCCGGTGGCTCCGGGGTCAGGGGCCGGCTGCGGCCAGATCGAACAGCACCTATCCTTCCAACCCGACCATATGCACCTCACATCAAGGCGTTGCATGGATCCCGAGCGGCCTCGGGATGCGCGTCCCGGCTAACGAGGCCTGGCAGGCAGCCGCCATGCACCCTGATGGCCCGCAATATGCCTCCGTTTCGTTAGCGGATTCAAACGGTACAACGCCCGAGTGATAGAGCGGGTAGGAGCTCCGACCTTGAACGACGACGAGCGGTTGCAGATTATCGAGGCGCTGCTCTGGGGCGAGATTCCGGAGGGAGAGCTGTTCGAGGCGGCACGCAGGCAACTCGGCTTCCGGATCTACAGTGAGGAGGCGTTCGAGTTCTTCGGGCAGGCGTTGGGCCTGGTGGAGCCGGGGCAGAACATCCGGCACCCTGGCTCCGTACCGGCGTCGGCACGCATTCATTGAGAAGGCTGCGTCCGCCGGCGCACG
>JARRNE010000420.1:0-4716 GCA_037385305.1 Chromatiaceae bacterium
CGGGCGCCATGGGCCTGCTGCACGCCTCGGACAAGGTCCGCAGCGACCTCGACTCCATGCGCCGGTTGGTGGACCCCGCGATGGTGGAGGATGCCATCGCCAAGAAGGAGACCATGCTGCGCAAGGTGAGGGCGTTGCACGAGACCAACCCTATGCTCGGCCATCGTGGCGTGCGCCTTGGCATCTCCTTCCCCGAGATCTACCAGATGCAGATCCGGGCGATCCTGGAGGCGGCTGCGGATTGCGCCAAGATGGGCATCGAAATCCAGCCCCAGATCAAGGTGCCGCAGGTGTGCACCAAGCAGGAGCTGATTCGGGTCAAGTCGTTCGTGGATTCGATCCACGAGGAGGTCAAGCAGCGCTACGGCCACCCGGTGAACTTCAAGTTCGGCACCATGATCGAGGTGGTGCGAGCCTGCATGCGCGCGGAGTCCCTGGCGGAGGCCGCCGACTTCTTCTCCTTCGGCACCAATGACCTCACCCAGGCGACCTTCTCCTTCTCGCGTGAGGATGCGGAGAACAAGTTCCTGCCCCTTTACAACCAGTCCGGGATACTGCAGGACAACCCGTTCGAGGTGCTGGACGTCAAAGGCGTGGGCAAGCTGATGAAGCTGGCGGTGGAGTGGGGCAAGCAGACTCGGCCGGATATTCACGTGGGCATTTGCGGCGAGCACGGGGGGCATCCCGCCTCCATCGCCTTCTGCCATGAGGCCGGCCTTGACTACGTCTCCTGCTCGGCACCGCGGGTGCCGGTGGCGAGGCTGGCGGCAGCCCATGCGGCGCTGCACGCGTAGCACTGAGCGTCCGTCCTCGCCAGGGAAGGCGATCCCAGGGTAGGCGACCGAGTACTCGCGGGCTGGACGCGCCGGGCAAACACCCGGCACGTCCAGCCTTACCGGCCAAGTCCGCCCCAGTCGTCCGTCGCCGGCCCTCTTTCGGCGTCACTCTCAGCGTGCCTGCGCTGGTCCCTGGGCCTCGGCTTCCGTGGCTTTCTTCGTTATCATCCATTCCTGGAGGGAGGCGTTTCCCCCGTCTGACCACAAGCCGCCCGTCAGTACCTAGGGCGATTACGAGGCTTGGGCCGGTCCCTGATGAATCCCACGTTTGACAGTCCGGTGCTTTTGCTACGGGCAGGCGACCAATGACCGAAGGCGTTCGGCGAGGGCAGAAGGCGCCTCGCATCTGTTACCTGGGCACGGATTCAACGTTGTCGGACGAGCTCGAGGCGCCGCTTGCGCAACACGGGCTCAAGCTGCAGCGCTTCGCGGGCGAGCTGGAGCTCATCACCGCCCCTTCTCACTCGGGCATGTGCCATGTCCTGATTGTCGATATGCAGCGTGGGGCCGCCGAGGGTCAGCTTGCGGAATTTCTAGATCGCCTGAAGGTGCGATTCGGCTCCACTCCCGTCCTGGTCTGCATCGCCCAGGCAAACGACATCGAGGTGCGGCTGCAGGCCTTGCGCGTAGGCGTGAAGGCCGTGTTCCCCGTCCCGGTTGTGGCGAAGGAGCTAGTCGACAAGCTGGTGGAGCTCGCCGGAGTGGGCAGCGCCATGCACTACCGGGTGCTGATCGTCGATGACGAGCCCGTCCCTGCCCTGTTCGCCGCTCGGGTGCTGGAGAAGGCGCGCATCGAGACCATGACGGTTACCGATCCACTCAAGGTGCTCGATGCCCTGGGGTCCTTTCGTCCCGACCTGTTGGTTATGGACCTCTATATGCCCTCGGCCAGCGGTGTCGAGCTGACCACGCTGATCCGGGAGAACGACGCCTTCTTCGACATTCCCATCGTCTTCGTCTCCGGGGAGAAGGATGCGGAGAAGCAGGTCGAGGCGTTGAACGTCGGCGGCGACGAGTTCCTCTCCAAGCCGGTCGATCCCACACACCTGGTGCGTACGGTGAAGCACCGCATCCGTGCGGCGCGGGCGGCTCGGGGCAAGGTCGGTGCCGCCACCGTGCGGGACGATGCGACCGGACTCTTCAATCGCCGCTACTGCCTGCGCCGCCTGGATCGCTGGATCACGGAGCAGGGGGGGCACGGGCCGGGCGAGGGGGTGCTCTACATTCAGCTCGACGAAGCGGACCGGATCCATGCGGAGCTGGGCATCGTTGCGGTGGATCCTCTGCTCGGCCATGCCGCTCGGGTGCTGCGGGAGGAGACGGGGCCGGACGACGTGGTGACCCGCTTCGGCGACCACAGCTTTGCCCTGATCGTCAGCCGCCCGGACCGCAAGGCCCTCCTCGGTCTGGCGGACCAGCTGAGGAAAGCGATCTCAGCGGACGCGATCGAGGTGGAGGGGCGGTCGGTGCGGCTCAAGGTCAGCATCGGGGTCGGGTTCTTTGACCCGCCGGCGGATGATGCGTTGACAATGATCTCCCGCGCCGAGAAGGCGTGTGCCAAGGCGTCGGACACAGGCGGTGACCGGGTGGAGACCTGGGTCTCCGTCGTCCCTCCGCAGAGGGGGGCGATGCGGGACCAGCAGATCGCTCATCTGATCGATGCCTCTTTGGGCTCCGGGGGCTTTGAGCTCTTTTACCAGCCGATGCTGGCCCTGCGGCGCCGGCACGCAGAGCGCTATGAGACCTTCTTGCGTCTGCGCGCCCCGGATGGGGAATACATCCCGCCGTTCGACTTCATCCCAGTCGCTCTCCGTCACGGTCTGATGGCGAGGATCGACCGCTGGGTGATGGGGCGGGCACTGGAAGTGCTGCAGGAGAGGCAGCTCGGTGGGCGCGTCCCTACGCTGTTTGTCTACCAGACCTTGACGGGTCTGGAAGACCCGGCCTGGGTGAGCTGGCTGCGCGACGAGATCCGGGAGCGCGACCTGATCAAGGCCCGGCCCACCCTGCAGTTTCAGCTGAGGGATTTGCTCGACCATCTCGATCTCGCCAAAGAACGTTTCCCGCAGCTGCAGAAGCTCTATCTGACGCTATGTGTCACCCAGTTTGAAGACGATCCAGCCGCCTTCGACGCGGTGGAGCGGCTGCGCATCCCCATGGTGAAGCTCTCGTTCCGGATCGTTTCCGGGCTGGAGGTCGGACGGCTGACTCAACTGGTGTCACGCCTGCATGGGATGGACTGCACGGTGATTGCGGCCGGTATCGAAGACGCTCCGACTGTCGGCCGTGTCTGGAGCTGCGGGGTTGACCTCATCCAGGGTAACTTCATCCAGCCGGCCGCAGAAGATCTGGGCTTCGATTTCGGCTTCTAGGGAAGGGCCATGGCGTCGGCCCCGGGCCTGGTCGAGGGGGATACCGTAACCGACGTTGCCGGCGCGATCTCTGAAGCGGGCGATGCGCAAGGTGGAGATCCTACGCTGGGATACATTACCCGGGAGGCTACGCGTTTCCGCCCCTCCTATGCAGAGGGTGTCGCAAGAGCTCCTCCGTGGGCTTGTGTGACGCGGAGCAGCACCCATTTTTGCCACAATTCTAATGGGCTTCTGGCCTTATCTCTCGTAGGTGGCCCGTGAAGTCTCAGACGAACACCCATTCTGTTCTGGGGAACCCATCGACTCGAAGACGGGTCCGTGGTCATCGTGCACGAGGGACAAGCGGTGCCCACCGAGGAGATGATGGGTGTCTGGGCCGCCGAGCCTGGTGCCCAGCCGGAGATGCGGGAGCGTTATTGCACACAGCTGGTCCGCAAGGTGTGCGGCTTTCACGGCGAGTGCGGAAGTGCCCAGGCCTGTGTCCTCGCCAATCAGCTCCTCCGCATGGAGGGAGAGGAGCAGCGCCGCAAGCCTCCCGGCGCCGGCGCGCACCCGCAGACCGAGGCCAGCGGTCAGTGCATCGATGCCTTGAGCAACCCGGCGTTCTCGGTCTGCGCCGCGGCGGCCCCGGGCAGCAAGGAGACCACCTGCAGAAAGCTGGTCAAGCGGGTCTGCGGCGACGGGAACGAGTGCGTGGGCAGTCCAGCCTGCGACCCGGCCCGTCAGCTCCTCCAGATGGAGACCGAGGAGCGCCTCGAGAGCGCAGATCCGGACGCGAAGACATCCGTGGGCGTCGAGTGCGAAAAGGCTATGGCGAACGCCTTCTTCGAGCCCTGCACGCCGGCGACAGCCGAGGTGTCCCCGTCGGCGCCGGGGTCTTCCGAGAAACAATAGCGCTCGGCAGCGCCCGGCGTCCCGGCACCCGCGCCCCTGTGAAGCGGGGCGCGGGTCGAGGCAGCAGTCAGGCGACGGACGGCAGCCCCGCCAGTGCCAGTGCCACTTCGGCCTCGTCATACTCGAGGTCCTTGAGCTTGCCGCCCAGTTGGCGGCGTCTGGCGAGCACCTCATGCTGCTCGAGGATCTCGATGTCGAGCACATAGTCAATGGCAATGGGGGTCTTGGGGACGTTCTTCTTGGGACGGCCGAGCCCGATCAACCAGCCCGCTGAAGCGTCGCGTGCCGTAAGGCGACGCATGAGGCCTAAGAGTCGCGGGAGCGAGCGGCGAAATGACCCCGCCTCGGCGAGGTCATTCGTTGGGGGGCAGGGAAGGAGAAGGGCAGTACGGTTGGGGACTGCCCGTCAATGAGCGGGCTGGTGGTGGCGCAAGGGCTCTGTGCCGTGGCGGCAATGGCGTTTCATGCAGCTGACGACGTAGTGCGCAAGGGTGCTTGCGACCCCGACGAAGACGACACCGCTGCCAACCAGACGGATAACCCCTTCAACGCTGGACAGCGAGAGCATGAGCCAGGTGAGGAAGGCGACGACACTGGAGATGAAGACCACCACG
>JARRNE010000421.1:0-4026 GCA_037385305.1 Chromatiaceae bacterium
GGTGCCCCAGGTAGCTGACCAGGGCGCCCAACACCACCTCCTTGGCCACAAAGCCGAATACCAGCACCACCGCCATCTGGGCCCCGATGCCGATGGACAGTTCCGGTGACGACAGTTCCGGTGACAGTTTACTTATTTCCAAGTGGGCTAAGGCGCTGGGATAAGACGCGCCAAACCCCTTGATTGTCTAGCTAACCCCAGGTACCGCACCCAGCTTCTTGGTCGCGGAAGGGACATCCTGCACAGCCTCAACGCCAGGGATCGATGACCTCGACACCGCATCGCTCGAAATCGCCGATGTTGCGGGTGGCCATCGCGGCGCCATGGGCGCGGGCAATGGCGGCGATCTGGCAATCGAGCTGGCTGATCGGCCGTCCCGCGGCTCTGCGCTCCGCTCCGATGCGGGCGTATTCCCCAGCGGCGGCGCTGTCGAAGGGCGGGATGCGGTCGTGGAAATCCTCCCGCAGCATCCCGTCCACGGCCTCGGCCAGCAGCTTCTGCCGCTTGCCGTTCGCCATGATGGCCACGCCGTAGCGAAGCTCCGCCTCGCTGATTGCCGTCAGATAGATGTCCGCACCGTCCTGGCCGGCCAGCCAGGCCTCGACCGCCGGTGCGGGCGCGGGGCGCAGGAGCTCCGAGACGACGTTGGTGTCCAGGACGATCATCGCGGCTTCAATCCAGAACCGGCGGCTCGCGCATCGGCTCCCGGGGCGGAAGCGCGATGTCCGCACCGCCGAAGGCGGCGACGCGCGCGCGGATTGCCGCCGCGATGTTGGCGGGCGGAGCCGGTTCGCCCACGACCCGACGCAGGATTTCCCGCGCCTCCTCTTCCATCGATCGGCCGTGCTCGGCCGCGCGGATGCGCAGGCGGCGCTTCAAGGTGTCGTCGAGATTGCGGATCGTGATGCTGGCCATGGTGCCCTCCATCGGTTCCTCGACAGATTAGGCGTTGATTGCATTGCACTCAAGCTCGTTTGACTGCCATGGCCGGGCGGACTCCTAGGGACACCCTCTACTCGATGGGGGTCGTCGATACCGAGGGAGGCGCCACGATCACCGTGCCGTAGATGCCTGCGGGGCGATACTTCTCGGTCTACCTGGTCGCCAACGATCACTACGTGCCTGAGGTGATCTACGAACCGGGGACGCACAAGTTGCCCGAGGACACCAAGTATCTTGGCGTCGGGGTGCGGATCCGAGGGGTCATTCATGGCCTGGGTCTATCTCATCATCGCAGGCGTTTTCGAGTGGGGCTGGCCCGTCGGGCCGAAGCTGGGTCTGGCCGACACCGGCATGCGCTGGGGCTGGATAGCCTTCTCGGGCGTCTGCATGGCCGCCAGCGGGGCGCTCCTGCTGATCGCTCAGAAGGCGATACCGATGGGCACTGCCTACGCGGTCTGGACCGGTATCGGTGCGGTCGGCACCTTCGCGCTCGGTCTCTTACTGTTCAGCGAGCCGGCCACGCTGGCGCGTTTCTTCTTCGTCGGTCTGATCGTCATCGGCATCGTCGGGCTTAAGCTCGCGTCCGCCCATTGATGGCGGCGGTTGCTCACCGGAATCCATGACCTGCCGTCCTCACTTCCGCCGGCCGCACCTCGGCCTGTTTCTCTTTGTGGCGACGTCGGCGGACCTCCGATGCGACACACAGCCAGCGTGCCCGAGCGCGTTTACCTGCCCCTGAGCGATCCGGCTCAGCGGCATGTCTTGGCCGTCTACGGACGTTAGAATGGTGCTAGACAAGCCGAGCGGAAGCTCGGACGGCCAACGGCGGCCTACGGTATGCGGGCGGTCTGGTGCAACCGCACCGGTCAGCCGCCGGAGATCCTGCCCTCCCCGCCGGCCCATACGATTACGTCGCTGCAGGATCTGCTGGCCCTGCCGCCGTTCGGGATCTGAGACCCTCCGGTTCCCTCATCCCCATGGCGCCGCCCTTGCGGCGCCGTCGGAGACAGCCCGGCCCGCACCGCAGTCAACTGCCGTTCAACTCCTGGGAGGGCATGCCCCTGATGAAAACAATCCAGCTTGGAAACAGCGACCTGCAGGTCACCTGCATCTGCCTCGGCACCATGACCTTCGGGGAGCAGAACACCGAGGCCGAGGCCCACGCGCAGCTCGACTACGCCCTGGCCCAGGGGATCAATTTCTTCGATACGGCCGAGATGTACCCGGTGCCGGGCCGGCCCGAGACCAGCGGACGGACCGAACGGTACGTGGGAAGCTGGCTCAAACGCCAGGCCAGGGATCGGATCATCCTGGCCACGAAGGCCACCGGGCCGGGACGCCCTTTCGACTGGATCCGGAACGGCCGGCTCCGGTTCACGCGGGGCAATCTACAGCGGGCACTCGAGGGGTCCCTGCAGCGGCTGCAGACGGACTATGTCGACCTGTACCAGCTGCACTGGCCCGACCGCAATGTCCCCGTCTTCGGTGAGTACCACTTTGACCCGGCATCGGAGCGGGAGACGATTCCGCTCAGTGACACAATGGCAGCCCTCGCCGATCTGATCGCGGCGGGTAACGTGCGCTCTTGGGGACTCTCCAACGAGACGCCGTGGGGACTGATGACCTGTCTTCGCCTGGCTGACGAGCTCGGTCTGCCCCGGCCCGTCTCCGTGCAGAACGCCTACAGCCTGATCAACCGGACCTGGGAGAACGGCCTCTCGGAAATCGGCTATCGGGAGCGGGTCGGGCTGCTGGCCTACTCTCCCCTGGGCTTCGGCTTGCTCTCCGGCAAGTACCTGCGGGACCCGGGTGCCTCGGGCCGCATCACCCTCTTCGAAGGCTTCGGCGCCCGCTACAGCAAGCCCAACACCGCCAGAGCCGTCGCCGCCTACGCCGAGCTCGCCGAACGGCATGGCCTGACGCCTACCCAGTTGGCCCTGGCGTTCGTTTACTCCCGCTGGTGTGTCGCCAGCACCATCATTGGGGCCACGACCATGGAGCAGCTGCGGGAGAATCTCGCGGCCCGGGAGACCGTGCTCACCGCCGACGTACTGGCAAAAATCGAGGACATCCACCTCGCGTGTCCAAACCCGGCACCGTGACGGATGGATACAGGTGGGTTCGACCCGCCCGGCCCGGGTCAGTATCCGAGCGCGCGGGCCGTCTGGTAGAAGGCGAAGCTGGCCACCCAGGCCAGGCCCAGAGCCCAGCTCACGCTGAAGGCGGTGTAGGACCAGCTCCGGGACTCGCTGCGCAGGGTCGCCACCGTGGACAGACAAGGGGTGTAGAGCAGCACGAAGAGCATGAAGCTGTAGGCCTGCACCCAGTCCATCTGGTGCCCCAGGTAGCTGACCAGGGCGTCCCCCTGCAGACCGGTCATGGCGACCAGGGAGCCCAGCACGATCTCCTTGGCCACAAAGCCGAATACCAGCACGACGGCCATCTGGGCACCGATGCCGATGGGGTCGAGCACGGGCGAGAGCCAGTGTCCGAGCATGCCCGCCAGGCTGGCCGGACCGCCGGGAGGGATGGCCACGGGGTAGTGGGTGAGCAGTGGCGTACCTCATGCCAACCGCGCAGCAGCACCTGGCGGAGGCTCGGCAGACGATATGGGGGCAGCTCCAGCACGAAGGGCTCGTTGTTCGTCAGCCGCCGGCCCACCAGGGCCGCGCTGCCCAGGGCTGCGGCAAAGCTCACCATGTAAAGACTGAACAGCACCAGGGGCGCCTGATGCGGGGTGAACAGTGCGGTGGTCAGAAACAGGAAGACCTGCAGGCGGGCCGAGCACAGGGAAAACGGGATCACCAGCATGCTCAGCAGCCGCAGGGCGCGGCTGCGCATGACCCGCGTACCCATCAGGGCCGGAACGTTGCAGCCGAAGCCCATCAGCAGCATCACGAACCCGCGGCCGTCCAGGCCGAAGCGCGCCATGAGGGCGTCGGTGAGAAAGGCGGCCCGGGACAGATAGCCCGTATCCTCGACCACGGCCATCAGGAAGAAGAACAGGATGATCACAGGCACAAAGGACGCCACCGTCGCCACCCCATCATAAATGCCGTCCACCAATAGGCCATAGACCGCATG
>JARRNE010000422.1:0-3495 GCA_037385305.1 Chromatiaceae bacterium
GATGGAGAAGCCATTCATCAGGGCGTTGATGACCTGCTCGGCGTTGCTCTGCGTCGTGGATGTCAGGTGGGTGTAGCGAGCGGTGGTCAGGATCGAGTGGTGGCCGAGGATCTTCTGCACCTCGAGCAGATCCACACCCCCTTCGATCAGATGGGTTGCGTAGCTGTGCCTCCTATGCCGAACTCGGCATAGGCGTCACTATTCCGAGTGTCGGACTATTACCAGGTAATTGGATTTTTCCAGCATTTACTTGCACATAACCGACGTCAACTCGGCATAGTCTTGACTCCGATCACTGCCCTAGTCAGGGGGTTAGGAGTCAGCCATGAAGACCATCGTCAACGATCAAGTGACCTTATCGCGGCCACTGGAAGGCCCACTCGCACCCCATATCGCCTCGTTTGCGCAGTGGATGGGTGAGCAGGGTTATTCCTCTTACTCGTTGCAGCGCCAAGCTCGGCTCGCGTCGGACTTCAGTCGGTGGCTGGAGCAGAATAGCATCACGCTCCGGGACCTCTCGTCCCTGCATCCGCAGCAGTACTTAAGCCATCGAGCCCGTAAATTCCGCATTGCCAGGGGGGATACGTCTGCGCTGCGGTATTTGATGGCATTTCTGCGCCGGGCAGAGGCGATCCCCGCAGCCGAGGAGCCGGCGGCTGCAACGACACCGGTGGACTGTTGTGTGGAGGAATTCGAGCGGTATCTCCGCGAAGAGCGGGCACTGGCCAACGCGACCATCGTCAACTATTTGCCCTTCGTCCGTGAGCTGCTGACGCAGCGGTTTGGGAGCTCAGAGGTGCAACTCAGTGAGTTGCGCGCCAGCGACGTCGTTGGCTTTGTCCAGCGGCGGGTCCACCAGCTTCACCTCAAACGGGCAAAGCTTATGGCAACAGCGCTGCGTTCCTTCCTCCAGTATGCCCGCTACCGCGGAGAGCTCACCCTTGATTTGGCCGCGGCGATTCCGCCGGTGGCCAATTGGTCGATGACGTCGATTCCCCGGGCGATCGCCGATGATCAAGTGTACGGGTTGCTCGCCAGCGTCGATCGATCCACCGCCATGGGGCGTCGCGACTACGCCATTCTGCTGCTCCTTGCGCGACTGGGGTTACGCTCGAGCGAAGTGGCGTTTCTCGAGCTCGACGACATCGATTGGACAAAGGGCTCGCTCAGCGTGTGCGCGAAGGGCGGGCGGCGCGTCACGTTACCCCTACCGGCCGATGTCGGTGAGGCGATCGTCGCCTATCTCCAGCAGGGGCGACCACACAGCCGCAGCCGGCGCCTATTTTTGCGCCACAAGGCCCCGGTGCGCGGTTTCTTGAGCCAGTGTGCGGTCGGCTCGGTCGTTCACCATGCGATCGAGCGCGCAGGCGTTCAAGCGCCGACCCACGGCACCCATCAGTTTCGCCACGCGCTGGCGACCGGGATGCTGCGCGGCGGCGCCTCGCTGATCGAGATCGGCGAGCTGCTCGGTCACCGCAGTCCCGAGACCACCAAGATCTACACGAAGGTCGATGTCGAAGCGTTGCGGGCGCTGGCCCTGCCATGGCCAGGAGGTGGGGAATGAACACGCTCCGGGAGGCGGTTCAAGACTACCTGGTCCTGCGTCGGGACCTCGGGTTCAAGCTGCGCGAGGCGGGCAAGGGGTTGTTGTCTTTCGTCAGTTTCATGGAGCAGCACGGCGCCACCTATATCACCCATGCGTTGGCCCTCGACTGGGCTCAACAAGGCGGCGCCGGCCAGCCTCAGACGGGGGCGTGGCGCTTGAGCTTCGTGCGCGGTTTTGCCCGTTATCGTAGCGCCACCGATCCCCGCACGCAGATCCCGCCCACTGGGTTGTTGCCTTTCCAACCCAAGCGGGCACGACCCTATTTGTACTCGGACGAAGAGATCGACCGCATCCTTCGCGCCGCGCTCGACATGCCGCACCGCTACGAACGCGGTGCCTTGCTTCCCTGGGTCTACTATTGCCTGTTCGGGCTGCTGAGCGTCACCGGGCTGCGACTCGGCGAGGCGCGTAACCTGCAGCTGCAAGATGTCGATCTTGCGACCGGGGTGTTGACCGTGCGCGGTGCCAAGTTCGGTAAGACGCGCCTGGTGCCCTTGCACACCTCGACCTGCCGGGTGCTGGCAGAGTATCTGGCCAGGCGCCAGGAGCATTGGGCAGGGCGGGCAGTGTCGTCCTACGTGTTTGTCTCGAGCTGGGGAAACCGGCTCGACAACGCACAGATCCACCGGGCCTTCTATGCGTTGTCCCGGCAGGTCGGTCTGCGCGCTGCCTCCGCGAGTCACGGACCACGACTCCATGACTTGCGTCACCGCTTCGCCACGAACACCCTGCTCAACTGGTATCGCGACGATCAGGACCCTGAACGGCGCCTCCCCCTGTTGTCCGCCTATCTTGGCCACGTCCACGTCAGTGACACCTATTGGTATCTGAGCAGCTGGCCGGAGTTGATGCAAGAGGCGATGAACCGACTCGAGCACCGCTGGGAGGGTCAGGTATGAGCGGACCCAGCTTTGCTCCTCTGTTGGAGCGTTTCTTCACCCAGCGCTTGATGCAACAACGCCAAGCAAGTCCGCACACCATCAGCTCCTATCGCGACACCTTCCGCCAGTTGCTCAAGTTCGCCCAGCAGCGGCTGCATAAGGCGCCCTCGCAGTTGATGTTCGAGGAGCTCGACACCCCTTTGATCGGGGCCTTTCTCGAGCATCTGCAGCAGCATCACCGGCTCGGCAGCCGCAGTCGTAATCTGCGCCTGACGGCGATCCGCTCCTTTTTCCGCTACGCCGCCTTCGAGCGGCCGGAGCATGCGGCGCAGATCCAGCGTGTACTCGCCATCCCCTCTCAGCGCTTCACCCGCGCTTTGGTCGCGTTTCTCACGCGCCCGGAGGTCGATGCCTTACTTAGCGCACCGGACCGCGGCACCTGGTTCGGCCGACGCGATCACGCCTTCCTCTTGGTGGCCGTGCAGACGGGCCTGCGTCTGTCGGAAATGACCGGACTGAAACGCGAGGACATCGTCCTCGGTACCGGCGCTCATCTTCGTGTGATCGGCAAAGGTCGCAAAGAACGCTGCATCCCGCTCGCCAAGCCAACGGTCGCCGTCTTGAAAGCCTGGTTACGCGAACCGCAACGAGGGGAGGCGAACATCGTGTTTCCGAACGCCCGAGGCGGTCGTCTCAGCGCAGATGGTGTCCAGTATCTTCTCGCCAAACATTGCGTCGCAGCGGCAACCGTCTGTCCGTCGTTGAAAGACAAGCATGTTACCGTCCACTGCCTGAGACACACGATGGCGATGGATCTGCTGCAGGCGGGTGCAGAACGCTCTGTCATCGCGCTGTGGCTCGGACATGAGTCGGTGGAAACGACCCAGATCTACCTCGACGCGACACTTGAGATGAAGGAACAGGCGCTCGCGAAAGCGACACCACCCACTGGCCAACCGACTCGCTACAAGCCAACGGATAAGCTGCTCGATTTTCTTAACGGCTTGT
>JARRNE010000423.1:0-3489 GCA_037385305.1 Chromatiaceae bacterium
CTGGACCTACCTGGCCGGCGTGATCGCCGACCGCCGTGCCGGTCGCAGCGCCGCGCCGCTGCCGGTTGCACTGCCGGGTCTCTGAACGGTTACGTCGGTACAGCCAGAACTCGTAGCGGTCGGCGTGCACGCCGGTGGGGTTTCCGTCGGTGTCGAATGTCAGCAAGTAAGGGCGTAGGCGCTTGGGCAGAGTGGCCGGCGGGCATTCGGCGAGCGGGCGCTGGGAGAGGCGCTGTTGGTTGGCGAGCACCGCTTTGAGCCAGGCGAGCGCCATGAGCCACGGGTTTTCCGGCACGACGCTGAAAAAGTCGAGCGCGCCGTAGAGCGGGCGCAGCTGACGGCGCATGCGGGCGGCCAGTCCATCGATCACCTGCCAGCGCACGGCCAGCTTGCGCGTGGGCTTGACGCTGAGGCGCTGGCCGACGCTCTGCAAGGCCTCCTTGGGCAGGATCTTGAACGCCCGTTGGCGCACCTCGCCGAAGGGCGTGGTGTCGGACACCGTGTCGTCGACATAGAGCAAGAGAACGCGGCCGACCTGCGGGGTTTCCTGCGCGTGCCGCGCCTGCTCGTTGAGGAACTGCGTGCTCGCCCGCGTCTTGCTGTCCTCTTCAAGCTGCTTCATGTGGTAGCCCAGGGCGTCGACGAGATTGTCGGTGAGCTGCCGATAGCGCTGCCAGGCGTAGCACAGCAGGTACAGATAGGTCTGCTCGGGCTTGAGGCGGCGCAGGTCGTAGACCGTGTAGAAGTGCGCCAGGCTCGCGTAATAGTGCAGATTCTGCTGGGAGACCGCGAGCTGGGGCAGCCTGGTCTTGGCGATCCGGTAGAGGGGCTCCAGGCGGGTGCGCTTCTCGCGCTCCTGGGCCATCTGCCGCCAGCCAAAGTCCTTGGCGTCTTGCTTGAGGGCGGCCAGCTCCGAGAGGGTGTCGTCGCGCACCAGAAGCTGACTCAGCGCCTCCCGAGCGGCGGCGTCCAGCCCCTCGGCGAGCAGGTCGCCCAGGCGCCGCCGCTCGGCGGACAACGCCTCACTGATCAGTGTCTGCAACGTCGTATAGCCGGGCCGCACGATGCGCTGCGCGTTGAGCGAGGTGATGAGCTCGGTGACGAGGAATCCGGGGGTGGCATCCCGGCGGACCATCTGGGCGAGCTGTTGCCCAAGGGGCGCGCGGAGTTCGGCCGACCAGAGCCGATACGCGAACAGCTCCGCGATCAGGGTGCGCTGCGTGTAATGCTCGTGCTTCGTGATGGGGGTTAGCTCGACCACCTGGTCGTTGAAATTGCGCGTCAGGACGACCGCGCAATCCTCCTGCACCTCGTCCCAGGTGAAGCGAAAGAAGGCGTGCTTGGCCTTGAAGTAGCCGATCTGCAAGACGCAGTAGGCTTGGGCTGTGGGGGTCGGGCGCCGGCTGGCCAGGGCCAGCTCCGCTTCGGACAAGGACAGATAGTCCAACTGCTGCGCATCATCGAAGTCCGGCAACCCATACAGGGCGAACTGCTCGGCCTCCGACAGGATGGTCAGTCTTTCACTCTTTTCCGCCACATTTTCATACAGTTTGTAAATGCGAAAATGAGCGTCACTATAGCATCAACCTGATGCCGTGAATTGCATTGAAAGGCATATCCATTCTGTACTATTTTGCGGCCAATTTGACGTTAATACCGAACAGGCCGTTGGCATGGGTAAAATTGTCGCCTATCTGCGTGCCTCCACCGACAAGCAGGATCTGAATCACCAAAAACTGGAGGTTTTGGAGTTTGCCAGACGGCAAGGACTGCACATCGACGACTACATCGAGATCACCATCTCCTCGCGCAAGACCAGCCAGCAGCGTCGGATCGACGAGTTGCTTCAGACGTTGAGCGAGACCGACACCTTGATCGTGACGGAGCTCAGCCGCCTGGGGCGCAGCACCGTGGAAGTGATCGCCCTGGTGAACGCCTTGGTCGAGCGCAACATCCGGGTCATTGCCCTGAAGCAGAACCTGGCAATCGACCGCCAGGACATGAATTCCAAGATCGTCATCACGCTGTTCTCGCTATTTGCTGAGCTGGAGCGGGACTTGATCAGTCTGCGCACGCGGGAAGCCCTGGCGGCCAAGAGAGCCCAAGGGCAGCGACTCGGCAAACCCAAGGGGACAATCCAGAAAAGCAAGTTCGATAAGGATCTGTCGCGGATCCAAGAACTGCTCGGCTATGGTCTCTCGGTCCGCAAGATCGCGAAGGTGCTGGGCTATTCGAGCCACATCGCCCTGAACACTTACATCAACAAACGGGGGCTCCATCAATCCGCCAGGATGTGATCGAACCCCTTTCGATGAGGCCGCACGAACCCTGACGGAATTTTCGGCGGTTTGGGCTTACAACCCCTAGAAGCGGGAACGACAATGCGATACTGGATACATGTCGGGCAATCGCGCTACTACCGGGCTCATTTGGAGAAAGATCTCTTTGGGGAATGGACGCTGGTGTGCGTATGGGGCGCATTGGCAACAGCGCACGGGGGCTACAGCAGTATAGGCGTAACATCCCATGAGGAAGGGCTTCACCGGTTGGACGCTATAGACAGACTCCACCGCCAACATGGCTATCTCCCTGTGGACGCCCTGGCCGACCTACCCACTCCACCGAAACGAGAAAAGCTGTTCCCTTACCCAGGCCACCGGCGCCATAGCAACCCGACACAACTGGAACTCAACCTTGGCACATAACATCACCCATGCCGGAAGGTTCCGCTTCGAGGTCAGGAACCAGACCTTGCTGGAAGCTGGCCCGGGGGGTCGGGAGAAGGGAGTTGGCCTAGTTGCAGCTAATGTGGGCTGGCACCGCTGTTTGCGGGCCCAGTTGCAGATAGTGTGCGCCTGAGGCACCGGATAGTTGCAGTTAATGTGGTCCCGAAAAGGGGCTTGTTTGCGGGCCAGGCGATTTATGATTGCGGGCCGCTACAGATATGGAGATCACGACACCAGCCGAACACGGCTTCGGTGAGACTCTGGGCGTCTTGATCGAACAGTACGACCTCGCGGCGAAGCCACTCATCCAGCCGGGCGCCGTCGGCCGCTGTGAACGAGCGAAAACCCAGGTGCCCGCGGATAGCGGCGCGATGCTCTTTTCGCGCGCGACCCCGCCAGTCGTATCTCTGAAAGGTATTGATCGAAAGACCGAGTTGACGGGCCAGGTACCGTAGCGCTGCCGCCGGAACCTCTCGCGGTGATCTCGGAAACCGCCCCTCGATCTGAAAAAACTTCAGCTGGACAGCAAAACCAAACCGATTGTGACCGACGCGGTTGGGCAACAAGGTCAGCTCCTCGGTGCTGAGCGACCATTGTTCGGCGAGTTCGTCATCCGACCAGTTGCGTTTCACGCGCCTTTCCTCCTGCTTGATGCCAGTTGGCGAAAGCGCGCGATTGTAGCTGCTATGCGGATGTTCGCGTGGATCAGTGTATTAGGCGATGCTGATGTTGCCCCTTATGACAGCTACCCTAGGTTTGGGCC
>JARRNE010000424.1:0-3471 GCA_037385305.1 Chromatiaceae bacterium
TGAGCAGCAGCGGATCGCAGAAAGCATCCAGAAACTCTGGAGCCGTGACGGTGGCGAGTGGCGTCTGGTGCTGGAGAGCATCGGCGGTGCTGGAGTCGCGAACGCCCTGACACAACCCAGCAAGGTCTGGGACTCAGTCACTCCATACCTGCATCCCTGGCACGTCAAGAAGCGTTTCGATGTCGCGGCGCAGATCAAACGTGAATGCCGCGAACGCGGCTTGCCCGAGCCGACGATTCTGGAGCCGTTTGACGAAGTAGAGGTGGGCAAGAACCGGAAATGCCGCCCGATCCATTTTCGGCGTTTCCGTAATCGCCGGGGGCTCACCCAACCCGATCGTCTGGGCAGCTTCTGGCGCCTGACGTTCCCGCAACCGGTGCAAGGCCCACTGGCCCTCGGCTTCGCCTGTCACTTCGGGCTGGGCCTTTTTCGCGCCGCACTTCGTAGCGAAAGGTCGTGGTGATTGAACGACAATGTGCTACAGCGTCAGAATGCGGTTGGATAGTATAAAGCAATAACAATCAATCGGTTACCCGCTATGCGGGTAATAACTGCATCACCGCACTTGCTCAAGCCTCTGCTTGAATCCGTTCTAACCCGCTGATTTGTCTTGTCCACAGTCTGGCTATGTTGGCGTAGAAGAGATACAGTTATGTGGTATATATGCTATTGAGCACATGATTGTATCGCGAGGGGCTCATGCTCCCGCCAGATGCCTCCGAGAACGCTCTGCGAAGTTACTTTCGCAAACATCGGGTCGCCGAGATCTCCGAGCTTTTTCGCCTCTTGGGCACCCGCTCACGGATGAGTGTGTTTCGCCGGCTCAAGGCCATCGGATATCGGTCAAGCTTCAATCATGCGGGCCGCTATTACACGCTGAGTGATGTGCCGCAGTTCGATCAGTGGGGATTGTGGTTCCATGGCGATGCGGGCTTTTCTTGCGCGGGGACGCTGAAAGCCACGGTGGTGGAATTGGTTGAAGGCTCAGCGGCGGGGATGACCCCCAAGGACTTGCTCGCTCTGCTGAAGCTCCCTGTCGCCAACACGTTGTACAACACGTTGCACGAACTGCGCTGCGAGGTACGGATACAGCGCCAAGAGCTGGGCGGATACCACTTCTACATCAGTGCTGATCGGCGACGGGCGAACGAGCAACTCATGGCACGGCGCCAAGCGATCGGCCAGGAACCAAGTGCGCCGGTGCCGGTGTCCGAGGATACGCTGATCGCGGTCCTAGTGGAGGCACTTCAGGGCGCAGAGCTCTTGGTGTCGGCCTCAATGGTGGCGTCGCGCTTGGCGGCACGCGGTGTAGCTGTGACGGCGGCCCAGGTTGAGCAAATCTTTACCCGGTACGGGCTGGAGGCGGACAAAAAACGGTGGGTTGACCCTCGATACGCTCGCCGAGCTCAGGGCATTGATCGGCTCGGTCTCTGAGCGCTGCCACCAGCAGCTGCGTGGTATCACCGACACCTGCGTTTCGGCCGACGAGGAGCCGGGTGTTTGTCCGGTTTGCGGCGGCGATCGGTGGTTCGTGCAAAAGAGCAGCGCCCGCCACGGAAAGACCCTGAGCCACGGGCAGTTCGAAGCACGCGAGACGGTGCGCGTGTGCGCCGCCGGTTGTCATCACAGCGGTGGGCTTCTGGTTTCACGGGGGGCCGCATCGTTGGCCAAGCACCTGCTACCGGCGAGCGTGGTCGGCTACGACGTCATGGCTCGCGTGGGACTGGAACGTTTCCTTCGGCATCGGCAACGCCAAGAGATCTGCACATTGATCGAGGAGGAGGCGGGTATCCGGATCTCCACCGGGGAGGTCAGCGCGCTCGCGCGGCGTTTCGTGCACTACCTGGCACGGCTGCATCACGCACGGGCCGAACGACTGAAGGCCGCGCTCGCCAGTGATGGTGGCTGGCCCATGCATGTTGACGCCACGGGCGAGGATGGCCGCGGCACGCTGCTGTTGGTGATGGCGGGTTGGCGCCACTGGGTACTGGGAGCGTGGAAGATCTCCACCGAAAGAGCCGAGCTCATCTTGCCCTGTCTGCATGAGACAGTGCGCACCTTCGGTGCTCCCTGTGCGGCGATGCGTGATCTGGGCCGGGCCATCACCCCGGCCATCGATGACTTGGTCTCACAGTTGGCGCTTCCCATCCCCGTGCTGGCCTGCCACCAGCACTTCCTGGCCGATGTCGGCAAGGACCTGCTCGAGGCCTCTCATGCCCAACTGCGCAGCCTTTTCCGCGCGAGTAAGGTGCGCCCGAAGCTGCGGGCGCTGGTCCGCGACCTTGGCCGCAAACTTGGCCCGTCCATTGTCGATGCCCGACAAGCGGTCCGTCAGTGGCAGGCGATGGCCCAGAGCGGTCACGGTATCGCCTCGGGAGATGACGGGCTCGCCATCGTGCGTGCACTCGCTCAGTGGACGCTTGACTATAAGGCCCAGGCCAGCGGTTTTGACTACCCGTTTGATCGGCCCTACCTCGATCTGTACGAGCGGTGTTTGACAACCCTGCGCGCAACCGACGCCTTGCTGCGAAATCCGCCCGAGGATAAGCAGGTCAAAGGCGCCCTCGAACGGCTCCAGCGCTATCTTGCGCCGGTGGATTGCGAGGTGCCGTTTCGCCAGATCACCGCGCGGCTGCGCCGCCGTGCCGCGTTGTTCGACGAGCTACGCGGGGTGCTGCGCTTGGCAACCACACTCCAAGAGGATGAGACCGAGCACGACCTTGAGCGGATGCAAGAGAAACTCAACGAACTGGTGGCGTCCCTCAACAAACGCCGACCTGCGCGCGGGCCTGCCCAGGATATCCGCCAAGCCATTGACATCATCTTGAAGCACATCGACAGCCATGGCGCCAACCTCTGGGGGCACGCCATCCGATTGCCCCAGAGCGCTGGTGGTGGTGTCCGGCTGATCGCAAGAACCAACTTTCTGGCCGAGAACTTTTTCGGCCAGCTCAAGCACGATGAGCGCCGCCGTAGCGGGCGAAAGAACCTCACTCAAGATCTGGAACACCTTCCGGCAGAAGCCGCTCTGGTCTACAACCTGGAGCACGCCGACTACGTGGCCCTCGTTTGCGGTTCACTGGACCGTCTGGCCGATACCTTTGCCCATCTGGACCATGACCAACGCGAACAATACCTGCAGGGATTACCCGCCCATGATCCGCAGCCAGACCTCGGGAGCGTGCTCCAACTGGAGAGTGCATCGCTCTCTACCGCAGACCGCCGTGTGATCAGGACAGAAGAGATGGATCGTCGAGTCACTGCCGCTGCAAAAGGCGGCGCCCCAAATCGTCGACTCTAACTCTCCCATGCCTCAATCCAACCGCATTCTGACGCTGTAGAGAATTACCTAAGCACTTCATTCGGTGTAGGGCGAAATAGCGGAGCGTATTGCGCCGTATGGGGCTTACGACAGTTTCGACAACGACAACGACAACGACAACGACAACGACAACGACAACGACAACGACA
>JARRNE010000425.1:0-4888 GCA_037385305.1 Chromatiaceae bacterium
AACGACCCCTCCGAACCCGGAGCTCACGAGGTTGCGCAGCACGATGGCACCGACACTGCTTGGGTCGTCACTGGCACCGATCACCGCCACACGGTGGGCCCTGAAGATCCGGTCGAGGTTGCGCAGGCTCATGGGGGCCGTCCCCTGCCGGGCCGCGCTCGCGCATTGGACCATGGCCCTGCCGCGAGCAGCCAACTGCGCAGCTGGATGTGCGGGTGGTCACGACCTCGGGCCGCCCGCCGCCCACCCTCAAGCTCAGGTCGGCACATTGCCTCCCCTCCGGGTCGTGCAGCTGCCACGCGGCCCCAGAGGCCCGCAAAGACCCCCGCCCTCGAGCGGTGCCGCCTCGGAGGCCCGAGGCCAGCTTCGCTTGGCCAACTGTTCCCTGCCGCTGCTCCGTGATATCGCCTTATTCTTTAAGCATAACGGACAGTCCTGGGGAAGCCAGAAATCCCTTGGACGCCGCCTTGCGTAGGACGGGAACGTTCGATGCCGCCCACTGCTTTGTCGCGAAAAAGCCAGGCAGCCGGCTGTTGCGGAGTTGGGGCTCCAGACGAAGCTCGCCGATATCAAACAGCACCAGCTCCTCAACGCTCGCCTGGGCCTCATCCGGACCCGTCAGCAGCGAATGACTGATGCAAGGATCGATCGGGAAGCCCGGGCTATCGCCCCCCAGCTCGCGCCCCCGAATCAGAGTGGACAGGCGGCGTGGTCGTAAGCCGGCTCGTTAGAGACAACGCTCGTGGAGAGGAGCGCCGGGCGGGCGCAGTAACGCAGCCGCCGCTCCAGTCCGGGACGGTCGCTAGCTGCGATGCGCACCGAGGCGTCGGGCGACAAGCCGCCGTTGTCCCATGCGAGCATGTCGCGGGCGTCGGCGGCGGCCAGATGGTGTCCCCCGCCGCCGGAAAGGTCGACTAGGTGAAGGTCCGCAGTCTCGCGGAGGGCGTTTCGGAGCCGGTTGCCGTGCCGACATGATTATCCGGCGCGGCGCCCAGGACCCTTGGCCTGCTCAACCCCGGGGAGGGCCGGTGCTAAGCCGTGAGGTCCACCGGGTGCTGTCCGGTGAGGCGATCCCTCACGGCCTCGATCAGGGCGCGGGCATCCCGTCCGGCCTGGATGACGGCTTCGTCCTCGGTGAGGCCGAATATCGCCTCCGGGTCCATGAAGGTGACGCCGGTCAGCTCCGGCTTGATCTCGCGTACGATCACGTTGCAGGGGAGCAGCGCGCCGGCCTCCGGATCCGCGTCCATCACGCGCTTGGCGAGTTGGGGCGCACAGGCGCCCAGGATCCGGTAGGCCGGCATCTCCTCCTGCAGCTTGCTGCGCATGACGGCCTGCACGTCGACATCGCTCACCACCCCCAGCCCTTCGCCCTTGAGGACCTCGTTGACTTGTTCTAGGGCCTCCTTGAATGGCATGTGGAGCTCGACACCAAATGCATAAATCATCTCTGCTACTCCCTGTGGGTGCGGGACAAGGGGCCATTGTACCCGTCGAGAGGCACTGCCGCTTGATGTCCGCTGCCGAGCGTTTCGGCTAACGGTCATGGTGCCAGCGCCACCCCAGAAAATGTAAGTCGCTGGCGCCATGACCGTTTCCCTCACCCCGTCCCTCTCCCAGAGGGCGAGGGGGATGTGGAGCGCGGATTCGCGCGACTTTCAGAGCGCCAGGTGGCCAAGGCAGTCGGCGGGCCCGGAAACGGTTGCTGGAGGGATTGCCGCGCCGGGTTGTTCTGCTCTCCTGACCGGCTCGGCAGGCTGCCGCCCCCGTTTCAGCTCGCCCGCCAGGGTCACCTCCGGTCCAGCTCGGCGTTGCGCTGTGCCAGCTTGGCGATCAGTCCATCCAATCCGCGCTCCCGAATCTGGTTTGCGAAGCTGCTGCGGTAGCTCGCCACCAGGCTGACGCCGTCGACGCTCACGTCGTAGACCTTCCACTCACCGTTGGAGAGGGACAGGCGATAGTCCACCGGGATGACTTGGGATCTGCCGGGCTGCTTCACCCGCGACGAGACGGTCACCCGCTTGTCCCCGGGGGCGGCGCGAAGGGGAAGGAAGCGCATGACGTCCTGGGGAATATCCGAGCCCCTCGTGTACTCGATGAGTGCCGCCGTGTAGAAGCGAACCACGAAGCGTTGGAACTCCCGTATGAAGCGCCTGCGCTGCTCCGGGGTCGCGGTGCGCCAGCTCTTGCCGAGGACGAGGCGGGACACCTGCTCGAAATCCACAAGGGGGACCAGGTTGCGTTCGGCCAACGCGCGGATGCGGGCGGGGTTGTTGCGCAAGTGATCGCCTTCTGCCTGAAGGGCCGCCAACATATGGTCCGCGCTGGTCGCGATGAGGCGCTGTGCCTCCTGCGGGCCGGAAGCGCCGGCCGCGAAGGCTGAAGCGCAGACTGCGGCCAGGGTCAACGCGAGGATCCACTGGCGAGCGGACCGGGGACGGGCCGTGGCCAGGCCATTCTGACACTCTGGGTTTGCACGCAGCATCGATGATCCTCCTTCATCACCTCCGAAGTTCGTACCATGGGCGTCGGGCGAGCTCCCGAGCTAGGCCGTCCAGGGACCCTCGCCTAGGGGCGTCGAACTGCCGGCGCCGCCGAGGCTGTGGGACACGGGGCGCTTCAGTCGAGGAGCGTCAACTGATTGCCCTGCCCGCTGGGCGGCTGAAAGCGGGTGACATCGAGGTCCCAGTGCTCCGCGTGCCCGTTGAGGCCCAGCCGTCTGGATGCCAGAGCGAAGCGTTGGCGCAGCAGGTCCGCATAGGGTCCGGTGCCCGACATGCGTGTCCCGAAACTGGCATCGTTCAGCCGGCCGTCGCGGCACTGGCGGATTAGGCTGAGCACCCGCTCGGCACGGGCCGGGTAGTGGGCCGCCAGCCAGTCCTGAAACAGCTCCTTTATCTCCAGCGGCAGCCGCAGCAGCAATGTCTCCGCGCGGCTCGCACCGGCCGCTTTGGCCGCGGCGAGGATCTGCTCAAGCTCGTGATCATTAAGCGCCGGGATCACAGGCGCGACCAGTACCCCCACCGGTACCCCCGCCTGCGCCAGCGCCCGGACCACCTCCAGTCGCCGCCCGGGTCCGGCGGCTCGGGGCTCCAGCCGCCGCGCCAGCTCGGGCTCCAGGGTCGTGATGCTCGCATTCACCGCCACGAGCCTCTGCTCCGCCATCTCTGCGAGCAGGCCGAGGTCCCTGAGGACCAATGCGGACTTGGTGGTAACCGCGACCGGGTGCCGGCAGGCAGCGAGCACCTCTAGGATCTCCCGGGTCACCCGCAGTTGTTGCTCGACTGGCTGGTAAGGGTCCGTGTTCGCCCCAAGCACGAGCGTTGCGGGTACGTAGCTCGGCTTTGACAGCTCTTGGGTCAGCTGCCGGGCTGCATCTGGCTTGTAGAAGAGCCGGCTCTCGAAGTCGAGCCCGGGGGAGAGTCCGAGCCATGCGTGGGTTGGCCGCGCGTAGCAGTAAATGCAGCCGTGCTCGCAGCCACGGTAAGGGTTGATGGAGCGGTCGAAGGGGATGTCCGGCGAGCGATTGTAGCTGATGATGCCTCGGCTGGCGTCGACCTGCAGCCGGGTCCTCAAGGGCGCAGGAGCCTCCCGGTGCCAGCCGTCGTCCGCGGCCTCCCGGCGGTGCTCCGCGTAGCGGTTGTCCGGGTTTCCGAGGGCCCCGCGTCCGCGGGCGGGCTTGTGGAGCTGCTCTGCCATGAAGTGCGAGGGTGGCGGGCTTCGGCTATAGTTTGGGCCGTTCAGCGAAAAGCCAATCACCGGAGGAGGCGACCCGATGGCTGCGAGAAAGATTCTGATGCTCGTGGGCGACTACGTCGAGGACTACGAGGTGATGGTGCCCTTCCAAATGCTCCAAATGGTGGGGCACGAGGTACACGCCGTCTGCCCGGACAAGAGACCGGGAGAGAGCGTGCGCACGGCGGTTCATGACTTCGAGGGGGATCAGACCTACAGCGAGAAGCGCGGGCACAACTTTGGCATCAATGCCGACTTCGCGGCCGTCGATCCTGCCGCCTACGATGCCCTGGTCATCCCCGGCGGGCGCGCCCCGGAGTATCTGCGCCTCAACCCCCGCCTCATCGAGATCGTCCGCCACTTTGCCGCTGCCGACAAGCCGATCGCCTCCATCTGCCATGGCCAGCAGATCCTGGTGGCCGCCGGCGTCCTGGAAGGCAAAACGGCCACCGCCTATCCCGCCGTCAAGCCGGATGTGGAACGGGCGGGCGGCAGCTGGTGCGAGGTCAACGACACCTTCTCCAACGCTCACACCGACGGAAAGCTGGTCACCGCTCCGGCCTGGCCTGCCCACCCGGAGTGGATGCGTAAGTTCCTAGAAGTCTTGGGAAGCCGCATCGAGCCCTGATGCGCCACCGGGTCTTCGTGTACGGGACCCTGCTGCGGGGCGAGGTCAATCATCATCTCCTGGCGGGGGCCGAGTTTCTCGGCCCGCACCGGACGGACGCCTGTTACACTCTGTACGACCTGGGGGCCTATCCTGGGCTCAGCCGGGGCGGGCGCGCCGCGGTCGCAGGGGAGGTCTACCGGATTGACGACGCCGGGATGCGCCAGCTAGACCGGCTGGAGGATTACCCCCGTCTCTACGGCCGACTGCTGATCCCGTCCCCCTACGGGCGCGCCTGGATCTATGTCTACCGGCGGCGGCTCAAAGACCGTCCGGTGATCCCGTCCGGTGACTGGCGCACCCGGACCGCCGATCCGGCTTCGCTCGATGCGGCGGTGGTGCGGGCCCGGCGCGATCCCAAGAATGCCCAGTGGCGGACCCGGGGTCACTGACCCATATGCCGCCTCCATTCAACCATCGCCCCGCGCTGCCAGGCCGGAGGAAGCCCATGTCAGAAGAAGGCCGTTTCAAGATCCACCTGGAACA
>JARRNE010000426.1:0-3464 GCA_037385305.1 Chromatiaceae bacterium
GGCGTCGACGACCCGGAGCTCGTCCGTGGCCACCGTGTCGTTCTCGTTCACCACCGGGATCACCCCGAGCCGCAGGAGGGTTCGGAGCGTGCTGCGGGCGTTGAGGTAGCGTTCCCGATCCGCCAAATCATCCCTGGTGAGCAGGACCTGCGCCGTGTGCAGGCCCCGCCGCTGGAAGCAGTCTTCATAGGCCCGCACCAGGCCCATTTGGCCGATGGCGGCGGCGGCCTGCAGCTCGTGCAGCAGCTTCGGCCGGCGCGTCCAGCCCATGCGGCACATGCCCTCGGCCACCGCGCCGGAGGAGACCAGGACGAGGTCGCTGCCTCCCCGGCGCAGCTCCGTCATCTGCTCTACCCAGGGTGCCAGAGCAGAGCGGTCCAACCCCTGGCCGTTCCGGGTGAGGAGGGCGCTGCCGATCTTCACCACCCAGCGGCGCGTGAGCGGGATTCTGTCCCGGGAGATCATGGGGACCTCAGTCCCAGGGCTCGTACAAAGAGGGTTTGCATCAGCTTAGGGGATGCCAGTCGCCTGCGTCGGCTTGGTCGGACTCTGCTGTCGGCGCCGAGGCTGTCTGCTCCAGGCGGCCCATCAGGGCTTCGGCCAGCTCGACGGTGCCCTGGCCCGTGAGCGCGGAAATCCCGAAGACCGGGCCTTGCCAGCCGAGCCGGTCCAGGAGATGGGCACGCCGTCGCTCGTATTCGGAAGCCCCGAGCAGGTCAAGCTTGTTGAGCACCAGCCAGCGCTCCTTTCGCGCCAAGTCTCGGCCGAACTCGCCGAGCTCCTGCTCCACGGTGCGAACCTGATCCGCCGGGTCGACCGTTTCATCCAAAGGCGCCAGATGGACCATGTGCAGCAGGAGCCGGGTCCGGGCCAAGTGCTTGAGGAATCGCAGCCCGAGACCGGCCCCCTGGGCAGCGCCCGCCACCACCCCGGGGATATCCGCGATCACAAAGCTTCGCCGCTCGCCCACCCGGACCACGCCCAGATGGGGGTGCAGAGTGGTGAAAGGGTAGCCGGCGACCTTTGGCCGGGCGCTCGACAACCGTTGGATCAGGCTCGACTTCCCCGCGTTGGGCAGGCCCAGCAGTCCCACGTCGGCCAGCAGCACCAGCTCCAGGTCGAGATCCCGCCGCTCGCCCTCCGTCCCTGGCTTAGACTGGCGCGGCGCGCGGTTGGTGCTGGACTTGTAGCGGGCGTTGCCGATGCCGTGGAAGCCGCCCTGGGCAACCAGCAGCCGCTGGCCGTTGGTGAGCAGCTCGCCGATCTGCTCCCCGGTCTCCTGGTCGGAGACCCGGGTACCGACGGGCACTCGGACGAGGAGGTCCTGGCCGCTGCGCCCGGTCATGTTGCTGCCCATGCCGTTCTGACCGCGCTCGGCGCGGTACAGACGCTGGTACCGGAAGTCCGCGAGGGTATTGAGGTTGCCGTCCGCCACCAGGTAGACGCTTCCCCCGTCCCCCCCGTCTCCTCCATCCGGGCCGCCTTTCGGGATGTACTTTTCCCGGCGAAAGCTCACGCAGCCGTTGCCGCCGTCACCGGCCTCGACGCGGATCTGTGCTTCGTCGACGAATTTCATCCTGGGTGGGCTGTGTATGGAGCCACGAACAGCAGGAAGGACTTGGCGAGCAGACAACCAGGTGGCTCGCTCGGCCCGTCGCCGAACCGATCAGTGCTTCCCAAGCCCTCCAAAACGCAAAAGCCTCGCCCGAGGGCGAGGCTTTGCACGACCTTCGACGGAGAAATCAGGCGCTTTCGACGCTGACGTACTGCCGGCTCTTGGGCCCCTTCACCTCGAACTTGACCACGCCGTCGGCGGTGGCGAAAAGGGTATGATCGCGCCCGCAGCCCACGTTGACTCCGTTGTGGAAACGGGTCCCTCGTTGCCGCACGATGATGCTGCCAGCCGTTACCCGCTGTCCGCCAAAGATCTTGACGCCCAGCCGCTTGGATTCTGAATCGCGCCCGTTGCGCGAGCTACCGCCTGCCTTCTTGTGTGCCATGCAGCCCTTCTCCTCAACCCGCGCTGATGCCGGTGATCGTGAGCTCCGTGAACCACTGACGGTGACCCTGACGCTTGAGGTGGTGTTTCCGCCGACGGAATTTGATGATCTTCACCTTCTTGGCGCGGCCATGGGCCTTGACGGTCGCGGTCACCTTGCCGCCTTCCAAGATGGGGGTGCCTACCTTGACCTCGTCGCCGTCTGCCACCATCAACACTTGGTCCAGCTCCACGCTGGCGCCGTCCTCTGCGGCTATCCGCTCGATCTTGAGGGTGTCGCCCTCGGCGACCCGGTATTGCTTGCCACCAGTCCTGATGACGGCGTACATGAGTGGAGCTCCCTTAGGAATACGTATGAGCCCCCAAAAGGGGCTGCCAGAAAGACCGGTAATATTACCCAGAGCCTTGGTGTGGCGTCAACGCGCTGGCGGCCGTACGACGCTGGTCTGCGGATGCCCTCGGGGCACGTAACCGATCTGCCGCACGGCTTGACAGCCCCAGGTGTGGCCCCTAGCATCCGAACGCCCTAGAGTGGTTCTCTATCCCCATCCCTCAAACAACATGCAACTGTCCGCAATCCGGGAGCCCGTCGCCCAGGACATCCTGGCGGTCGACCGGTTGATACTGCGGCGTCTGAAGTCCGATGTGGCGCTGATCAACCAGATCGGCCATTACATCGTCAACAGCGGCGGCAAGCGCCTCCGGCCTTTGGCCGTCCTGCTGTCTGCCCGAGCCTGCGGTTACGGGGGAGACTTGCACGTCAACCTGGCCGCGATCGTGGAGCTCATCCACACGGCAACCCTGCTGCATGATGACGTGGTGGACGGCTCTCTGCTTCGCCGCAACCAGAACACCGCCAATGCCGTATGGGGCAACGAGGCCAGCGTGCTGGTGGGGGATTTCCTCTACTCGCGCGCCTTCGAAATGATGGTTGAGGTGGACTCCATGCGGGTGATGGACATCGTTGCCCATGCGACCAACCGGATCGCCGAAGGGGAGGTGCTGCAGCTTCTGAACTGCAATGATCCCGACACGACGGAGGCGCGTTACATGGAGGTCATAGAGCGCAAGACCGCCACCCTGTTCGAGGCGGGGACCCGTCTGGGTGCCGTCGTGGCGCAAGCCCCTGCCGAGATCGAGGACGCCATGCGGCGCTACGGTCTCGGGCTCGGGATCGCGTTTCAGCTGATGGATGACGCCCTCGATTACCGGGCCGACAGCGGAGAGCTCGGGAAGAACATCGGCGACGATCTGGCGGAGGGCAAGCCAACCCTGCCGGTAATCCGGGCGATGGAGTCCGGTACCGGGGAGCAGCGCAGGGAGCTGCGAAAGGCGATTGAGAGCGGGGGGAGAGAGCGCATGGATTCAGTGGCGGCTGCGATTGAATCGACCAGGGCGATCGAATACACTTTCGCGCTCGCGCGCCGGTACGTCGAGTCGGCCAGGGAGGCGGTCGCCCTGCTTG
>JARRNE010000427.1:0-4616 GCA_037385305.1 Chromatiaceae bacterium
CCGCGGGCATGCGGCAGTTTCCGGCCCGCATCGACGCGATGCGCAAGGCCGAGCTTGCGTTTCGGGTGCCCGGCACGATCAAGGAGCTGCCGGTCAAGGAGGGCGATCGTGTGGAGTCGGGGCAGCTGCTCGCGGCCCTGGACCCGACCGACTACGAGATTGCGGTCAAGGACACCCAGGCATCCTTTGACCGCGCAAGCAAGGATTTCCACCGGGCCAAGGAGCTCGTGGGCAAGGGCTTCATCTCGCGCACGGACTTCGACACCAAGGAGGCGGAGTACAAGAATGCGGAGGCGGCCCTGCATCGTGCCAAGCAGGACCTGGCGTACACCCGCCTCACCGCCTCGTTTGCCGGGATCATCGCGAAGCGCTATGTGCAGCGCTTCGAGGAGGTACAGGCCAAGCAGCCGGTGCTGGCGATGCATGACACGTCGCTGCTCGAGGTCAAGGTCGATCTCCCCGAGAGCGTCATTCTGCGGATTCGGCCCTCCGGCACGCGTCGAGTCCACCCGGGACGGATTCCGGTCACGGCCGAGTTCGACAGCCGGCCGGGCCGGAAATTCGACCTGACCCTGCGCGAGATTTCAACCCGCGCCGATCCGAAGACGCAGACCTTCGAGGTCACCTTCACGATGCCGGCTCCCAAAGACTTCCAGGTCTTGCCAGGTATGACGGCGACGGTCACTGCCGATCTGCGCAAGGTTGCGACCAGCGCGCCGGTCATCTACCTGCCGGCGACGGCAGTGACCGCCGACGAGTCGCTCAAGCCTTTCGTCTGGGTCGTCGATGAGCAGACGATGACGGTGCACCGCAAGCCGGTGAAGGTGGGGCGTCTGCGGGGCTCGTCGGTCGAGATCAAGGAAGGCCTCGAGCCCGGCAGCCGGGTCGTCACGGCGGGGGTCGGCCAGCTGGCGGAGGGCATGAAGGTGCGCATGCTTCCACAGCGCGAGGAGGCCGAGCCGAGGAGGGATGAGGCGCCGACCCCATCGTCGACCCAGGCACCGGTGTCGGCTGGGACTGGCGGCTGAGGCGAGGGCTCGGCAGGATGAACATCGGCGAGTACTCGGTCCGTAATCCGGTCGTCTCCTGGCTCCTGGTCATCATCCTGGTGGGCGGCGGGCTCTGGGGCTTCCAAAGCATGGGCAAGCTCGAGGACCCTGCCTTCACGGTCAAGCTGGCCAAGGGCCCAGCAGGTCCAGGACGAGGTGACCTACCACATCGAGGAGGCCCTGCAGCTGATGGAGCAGGTCAAGTGGATCAAGCGCTCCATCTCCCGGCCCGGCGTCTCGGATATCACCGTCGAGTTCAAGGACAAGTACCGCGGTCCAGACTTCCCGAACATCTACGACGAGCTGCGGCGCAAGCTCGCCGACATGCAGCACAAGCTCCCGCCCGGCGCTCAGGCGCCGATCGTCTTCGACAGCTTTGCCGATGTCTACGGGATCTATCTCAGTCTGAGCGGCGAGGGCTACAGCTGGCGCGACCTCCGGGACACGGCGGACTTTCTGAAGAAGCGGCTGATCCTGGTGCCGGGCGTGCGCAAGATCGTCATCGACGGCGAGCAGCCGGAGGTCGCCTATCTGGAGATCTCCCGTGCCCGCCTCGGCGAGCTGGGCATTCCGCTGAAGAACATCGCCAACGTGCTGAAATCCCAGAACGTGGTCGCGGATGCCGGCAACGTTGCCGTCGGGGACGAGTACCTCCGCATCTGGCCCACCGGCGAGGCCTCGTCGGTGCAGTCCATCGGCGATGTACTGGTCAGCTCGGACGAAAAGAAGCTGGTGCGCTTGGGCGACATCGCCAAGATTCGCCGCGCCTACAAGGAGGTCCCGGCGAAGTACTACTACAGCGACGGCCGCCCGGCGCTGGTCTTGGGTCTCTCGATGCAGTCCGGCGAGAACGTCGTCGAGGTCGGTCGGTCGCTCGATCGGCTCATTGCCGAGCTTCGATCGGACATACCAGTCGGCATGAAGCTGACGGCGATCTACGACCAGCCCAAGGAGGTGGAGACCTCGGTCAACGGCTTCATCCTCAGCGTCGCCCAGGCGGTGGCGATCGTGCTGGTGGTGCTCCTGCTGTTCATGGGGCTGCGGGTGGGCATCATCATCGGTGCCGCACTGCTGATCACCGTGGCCGGCACGCTCTTCGTCATGGCGATCTACGGCATCGAGCTGCAGCGCATCTCCCTCGGTGCCCTGGTCATCGCGCTCGGCATGCTGGTGGACAACGCCATCGTCGTCGCCGAGGGCATGCTGGTACGCATGCGCGCGGGCATGCAGGCCCCGGAGGCGGCCCGGGAGACCGTCGGGAAGACGATCTGGGCCCTGCTCGGCGGCACCGTGATCGGCATCCTCGCCTTCGCCGGGATCGGCTTCTCCCAGGACAGCACCGGCGAGTTCGCCGGATCCCTGTTCTATGTGATCCTGATCTCGCTCAGCCTGTCCTGGATCACCGCCATCAGCACGACGCCGCTGCTTTGCGGCCTCCTGCTGAAGCCGGGCGGGGCCGGCGGCGACGCCGCGGATGCCTACGGCGCGCTGCCGTTTCGCATCTACCGCGGATTCCTGGCCCAGGCGCTGCGCTTCCGCTGGCTGACCATGGGGGCCGTCGTGGGGCTGTTCGTCCTCTCGCTCTGGGGCTTCGGCTTCGTCAAGCAGGCGTTCTTCCCGTCGGCGAGCACGCCGCTCTTCTTCGTGGACATCTGGGAGCCGCAGGGCACCGACATCCGTAAGACGCGCGACGATACGCTGCGGGTCTCGAAGTTCCTGCGCGGGCTGGAAGGCGTGGAGCAGACCACGAGCGCCGTCGGCGGACCGCATCAGCGATTCACGCTGGTCTATGACTCCAAGGACGCGAGCCCGGCCTATGCACAGATCGTCGTTCGGACCGACACGCGCGATCGCATCGCCGCGGTGCGAAAAAAGGTCGACGCTTTCCTCAAAGACAAGCTGTATTGGACCGAGCCGATCGTGAAGGGGATGATGATCGGCCCAGGGCGCGACAGCAAGATCGAGGCACGCTTCCACGGACCGGATGCGGCGGTGCTCCGGAAGCTGGCCGAGGAGGCCAAGGCCATCATGCGCGCCGATCCGGGCACGAAGGAGGTCCGCGACGACTGGCGCGAGCCGGTCAAGGTCATCCGGCCCGTGTTCGACGAGCAGGCCGGCCGCCAGCTCGGAGTCACCCGGGAGGACCTGGCGGGGGCGCTGCAATACGCCTTCGACGGTGTCCAGGTGGGCCTTTACCGCGACGGCGAGCGCTTGCTGCCGATCCTGATCCGGGCGCCGGAGAGGGAGCGCTCGGACGTCACCATGATCCAGGATATCCAGGTCTGGAGTCCGATGCTGCAGCGCGCCGTCTCCGTCGCGCAGGTCGCCAAGGGCTTCAAGACCGTTTGGGAGAACCAGGTCATCGGCGGCCGCGACCGGATGCAGACCATCATCGCATCCTGCAACCCGACCGGCGCCCTGGCAGGTCCGTTGTTTGAGCGTTTGCGCCCGCAGATCGAGGCCATCGATCTGCCGCCCGGATACGGGCTCTCCTGGGGCGGCGAGTACGAGGACCAGACGAAGGCCCAGTCCTCGCTCTTCGGCGTGCTGCCGCCGTCCTTCCTGGCCATGATCCTGGTGAGCATCCTCCTCTTCGGCAAGCTCAAGCAGCCGTTGATCATCTGGCTCACGGTGCCTCTGGCCGTCGTGGGCATCACGGCGGGCCTGCTGGCCGCCGATGCCGCCTTCGACTTCATGTCCCTGCTTGGCGCCTTGTCGCTGGTCGGGCTCCTGATCAAGAACGCCATCGTGCTCATCGAGGAGATCGATCAGCAGATCGAATCCGGCAAGGAGCCCTACACGGCCATCCTCGACTCCGGCGTCAGCCGCATGCGCCCCGTGGTGCTGGCCGCGGCGACGACCATCCTCGGCCTGATCCCGCTGCTGCCGGACGTCTTCTTCGTCAACATGGCCATCACCATGATGGCAGGCCTCGGCTTTGCGACGCTATTGACGCTGGTCGTGGTGCCGACCCTTTATGCGATGCTGTTTCGCATCCATGCGCCGGCCGACAGCGAAGTGTCCACCCCGGACCTGCGCTCGTCGGATGCGGACCTGCATCACGGTCGTGCGTAGCTGGGACCAGCGCCGAGCCGAGATCGCTGAGGCGCCCAAGGGCTCAGGAAAGTGCCGTGGCCCCTTGAGCGCGGCCCTAGCTCCGGGCCTGCAGCGGAGCCACGCGCGAGAGGGCTTGGCGCCAATGATCGTCTCGGACGGATGAGGTGACCCGCAGTGGAGCTGCAGGATGGAATAGTTCGCATCGGCGGATTTCTCGCCGTGACCCTCGGGATCATCGTGCTGTTCGTCGGCAAGCGCCTGAATGACGCGTTCGGGTTCCTGCGCGAGCTGAGCATCCCGGAGCCGGTGACCGGGGGACTCCTGTTCTCGGTCCTCTTCGGTCTGGTCTACTGGGCGACCGGTGTGGCCGTCGAGTTCGATCTGGGCGCCCGCGACGTGCTGCTGGTCTACTTCTTCACCACCATCGGCATCAACGCGAGCCTGGCCGATCTGCGCGCGGGCGGCCGGCCGCTGCTCATCCTGCTGGCGATCACGATCGCCTACATGTTC
>JARRNE010000428.1:0-3458 GCA_037385305.1 Chromatiaceae bacterium
GGGGAACTGAGGACCTTTTGATGGCCTGTGCCGAGCAGGCAACAACGGCCCGCGCCGCCGCCCCAGGCTCGGCCGGAAGACAAGGCCAGTGCTCGTCGCGCAAAGCGTGCGATTGCCGCGGGGATCAGTTCAGACTGAAATCGAGGGGAACCCGCAAGGACCAGTGCGAGCGGCCGGTGGCGGCCGGGATCGGTTTGAACTGACCCAGACGGTGAACGGTCGCTACGGCCGCTTCGTCGAGGACCGCGTGACCCGATGCGGACGCGAGGCGGACGTTCGTGATCCGCCCATCGGCTTCCAGCACGAAGCTGACGGTTGCGCGCCCGGTGAGGCCCAGCCGTCGGGCGATGCTCGGGTAAGAGCGACGGCGCGCGATCGCCTGGCGCAGCTCGGCGAGATAGGTCGCTTCCAAGGACGCGACGCTGGGGCCGCCCGGACCGCCCCCCCGTGCGCCGGCCATCACCTTCGGCACTTTGCCCGTCTCGAATGGCTTGACCTGCTCCGGCGTGCGCTCAACCCTGCGGACGCGCCTGTGCCGCGGCACTTGATGCACAATGACCCGCTTGGACTTGGACTTGGACTTGGACTTGGACTTGGACTTGGGCGGGCGTTTCGGAGTCTCTGGGCGCGCCGGCTCCGCCTTGACGACTGGCGTCGGCTCCGCGTGGGTCGCGGGCGTCGGCGGCTCCCCCTGCGGCGGGGGAGAGACCTCGGGCTCTGCGACCTCAGGCTTGGTCTCGGTGACTTGGCCCCCTTTCTTTGGCTCTGGATCCTGTATCGGCGAATCCGCGAACATGGCGAGATCCAGCTCCAAGGGTCTGCCCTGGCCGGCCGACGCGGGCAGGGCATCGGGGCGCGACGCCAATACCGCGGCGAGGAGAGTCAGGTGGACCAGCGAGGAGATCGCAAACCCGGTGGCCAAGCAGCAGCGGCGCACAATCCCGGGCTTCCTGTCCAGCGGACCAGAATCCTTAGGCGCGTCAGCCGATGGACCTTCAGCAAGTCCAGGACCGACAGGAAACTCACGACCCGGCATTCGCATCTACGCGGAGCTGGATCGGCGTATCTGGCGAAAATTGTCCGAGCCGCTGATTTCCATGATTCCCAGTCTCGATCTCCGGCGGCGTACTTGTGGCGAGATCCAAGCAGCGGTTTTAGATCTTAGGAGCCAGACCATTAGCGTTTGACCACGTCCCGTCGAGCTGGACACCAGGCCGTGCACACCGGGAATCCGGGTGTGGAACCGCATACCGATGCGGCCGACCGTGAGCCACCGAGGCTCTGCAAGTCGGAGCGGGAGATAACGCAGTTGCCGTGCATTGCATACGGCGTGTGGCAGGTGGTCAACGCGACACTATGTCGCAGTTGCACCGGGCGCTCGGGTGGTGAGGGAAAGGTGATAACCCCACCGACTGAAAATTCAGTGGGGTGTCACTGGCGTCACGACCGCTAGCGCCGCGCGGGATGCTTGGCGAGCTTGCGCTGGAGGGTGCGCCGGTGCATGCCAAGCGCGCGTGCGGCGGCCGAGATATTGCCGTCGCAGTCCGCCAGCACCTTATGGATATGCTCCCATTCGAGCCGGCTCACTGACAGGGGCTGCTCTGGGATCTCCACCTGGGGATTGCCCTCGTCCTGGTGCAGGGCGTCCAGAATCTGGGCGGCGTCGGTCGGCTTGGTGAGGTACTGGATCGCCCCCAGCTTGATCGCCTCCACTGCGGTGGCAATGCTGGCGTATCCGGTGAGCACCACGATCCGCACCTCGGGGTTGAGGGCCCGTAGCCGCTCGATCAGCGTCAACCCACAAGATCCGGGCATGCGCAGGTCCAGGGTGGCGTAACGGGGCGGCCGCGTCTGCGCACGGCACTCGGCCTCCTGCACGTCGTGGGCGACCTCCACCTCGATGCCCCGCCGCGCAAGGGACCGGCGAAAGGCATTGCAGAAGACAGGGTCATCGTCGATCAGAAGCAGATGAGAAGGGCTGTTACTCATGGCCCTTCCGCAACGAGCAGCGGGGCAAGCGGCAGCGTGATGCGGGCGCGTACCCCGGAAGGCTCGCGCGGGCTGAGGTCGACCTGCCCGCCCAGGCGCTCGAGGACGGTCTGGGCCAGGAAGAGTCCGAGCCCCAGCCCACCCTGGTCCGTCTTGCCTGAGACCAGGGGATGACCGATCTGCTGGCGGACAGCGGGGGCGAGCCCCTCCCCCTGATCATTGACGTCGATGCGCAGCTGCACCCCGTCCCAGCTCGCCTCGACCGCCACGGCCCGCGGCGAGGCATCGGCGGCGGTGTTAAGAATGTGGTGGATCGCCTGGGTCAACGCCCGGTCCGCAACGATGCGAGGGGCCGGACGCGTGCCCCTCCATTGGGCGTCGATGCGGGTCTGTGGCCGTACAGAAGACCAGTCCTCCATCAGCTCGCGCAGGTACTCATCGAGACCCATGAGGCGTCCGGCATCGGCCCGCGTGGCGCCCGCCTCCATCGCCATACGCGATAGGATGTCCTTGCAGCGCTCGGTCTGCGATCGCAGCATTGCCAGGCGCTCCGCAAGCTCGGGATCGTCCTCATACTCGTCGGCCAGGTCCGCCGAGACTACGGCTATGGTCGACAAGGGCGTTCCCAGCTCGTGCGCCGTGCCCGCGGCGAGGGTACCGAGCGCTAACCACTGCTCATCGCGGAGCGCCTCCTCGGCGGCCTTCGCAAGCGCCTGGTCGTGGCTGCGCAGCGTCTGTCCGATGCGGGCGACGAAGAGGGCAACCAGGAGGGTGCTCAGCAAGAAGCCGTACCACATGCCCCAGACATGCAGCTCGAAAGCACCGGCATGGTGATGCGCGGTCACGAAGGGGCGATGCAGGAACATCAAGAACGTGTAACACCCCGCGGCCGTCCCGGCCACCCCCCAGCTCAGGGCCGGCCGCAGGGTCGCCGTTGCAACCGTCACCGGCAGCAACAAGAGGGAGACCAGCGGGTTGCTCGACCCCCCGGTCAGATAAAGGGCGAGGGTCAGGCTCGCCAGATCGATGCACGTCTCGGCGAGGATTGCCTGCTCACCCAAGCCGCTGCGGGCAGGGACCCGATGAAGGGCATGGAGTGTGTACAGCAGGAGCGCACCGCCAAGGAGCGACAGGGTTGGGAAGGGGAAGGCAAAGTGCGGGTTTCGGGCAGCGATCAGGTACGCGAGAGCCTGCCCGCCGAGTGCCACGAGACGGAGGTGCAGCAGGTGTTGCAGGTAGGTGCGGTATAACGCACGGGGGGAAGGTTCTTGGCTCATTCGACGGTAGGGCGCCCTCGCGGGCTTCTGCAGGGTGAAGCGTCTGGGTGGATCATGACAGAAGATCCGGGTTGCATGCCATTGGTCCATGAGCCCGGGCGCTTCTGGACTGTCTGGTCGGCGCCTCAGCGCGCTGCCCATTGCGCTCGTCCGCATCCATGGTGACGATCCCGCTGGGCAGGAATCTGGGGG
>JARRNE010000429.1:0-3457 GCA_037385305.1 Chromatiaceae bacterium
GGCGGACTCGACCAGCGCCCTCGCCTCTTCATCCTTCTCGATATCCAGCCACTGGGAGGGGATCTGGCAGCGGGCGAGAAAGTCTTTCACATAGTGTGAGTTCGCCGACCACAAGGTGCCCGCTACCCGGATACCTTCATACGGAACCGGCACACTGGACAGCCAGTCGCCCAGCAGCTCATCCAGCACCGGATAGAGGCGCTCCTCCGGAGGGTCCCAGGGTTTCATCAGGTAGTAGTCGAGGCCAATGGCATTGATACTGGCAATCGCCGCATCCGTGTCGGCGTAGGCGGTGAGCAGCACCTTTTTAGCCTCACCATAGAGTCTGATGGCATCTTGCAGAAACTCCACGCCACTCATGGACGGCATGCGTTGGTCGACCAGAAAGAGCGCGACGTGGTCATTCCGCTTTTTAAATTCCCTCACCGCCTCCAGCGCTTCGTCGCCCGATCCCGCCTTTACGATACGATAGTCCTTCTGATAGTGTGCCTGCAGGTCTCGTGCGATCGCGTTGAGCACATGCGCTTCGTCATCGACGGTCATAATGATTGGCTTGGCCATTCCCCTATCTCCCAGCTATCCGGAATCGTTGCCGGGGTTGAAATCCATCGGCAAACGAATCGAAAAACAGGTACTGCCCGGCTGTGACTTTACCGACATCTGTCCTTGGTGTTTTTGAACAATCAGATTGCGGCTGATATTCAACCCGAGCCCCGTGCCCTTCCCGGGACCCTTGGTTGTGAAAAAGGGATCGAAGATCTTCGACTGATGCTCCGGGGCGATGCCAGGGCCGTCGTCCTCTATTTCGATCACTATCCAACGGTCCTCACGGCGCGCCCGGACGATCAGCGTACCCTCACCGTGCATGGCGTCAACGGCGTTGTCGATGATGTTCGTCCACACCTGGTTCAACTCGCCCGCGTACGCCTGAATGAGCGGCAAGTCCTCGGCATACTCCCGGACCACGGTGACACCCTTCTTCAGTTTGTTATGAAGAATGATTAGTGTATTATCCAGCCCTTCGCGCACATCCACCGATTGGACCGGCGCCTGATCCATGTAGGTGTAGGTCTTGAGCGCCTTGACGAGCTCGACAATTCGCTCCGTTCCGATGCTGATCTCGCGTACCAGACTGTAGATCGCGAACTTGAAGCTCAACCATTCGATAACCACGGCAAATTGCGGCGGGGTGAAGAATCCCGCCAACTCCCCGAGGCCATGCTGGTCGTAACCGAAGCTGACGAGTGCCGGCACGAGGTCTCCTTCGGTACCGATGCCTCGCCCTTGCAGCCATCCCTCGAGGGCGGCTTCCCGATCACTGCGGGTAAGGGCATTCAACTCGGCGGGCTGCCGGGCACGCATCTTGGCTATCTCGTCAAGCTCCGGGAGCTTCGCGATCTGCCGCCCATCAAGGGCAAGCCCACGCATTCGCAGCTGAATACCCTGCCATTTCGAGAATGTCACCTGCAGCTGCGCGGCGCTGCGTTGCGCCGCGGCGGCCGGATTATTCAACTCGTGCGCCATGCCGGCGCTGAGCTTGCCCAAAGAGGCCATCTTTTCCTGCATGATGAGCTGGTTATGCATCTCGTTGAGCTGGTTCAAGGTATCTTCCAGCTCCTCGTTCTTCTTCCTCATCTCCTCGGTCTTTTCCCGCAAGGCCTGCTCGCTCTGCCGGAGCTTTTCTTCCGCCCGCTTCCGCTCACCGATATCGCGGATTATGCCCGTATAGTAGCGTTCGTCGCGGACCGTCCAGGTTGAGAGGGAGAGTTCGATCGGCACCTCTTCGCTGCTCTTGGTCCGTGCGGCCAGTTCCACCGTTGTGCCGATCACGCGGCCTTCGCCGGTCTTTGTGAACCGCGCCATGCCGTTGCGATGAGCCTCGTGAAAACGCTCGGGGATGATCAGCTCGAGACGCTGGCCGAGCGCCTCTTCTTCCGTGAAACCGAGGATCTTGGTGGCCGCCTTGTTCCAACTGACAATCTCGCCCGTATGGTCCGCGGAGATGATGGCGTCGATAGCCGACTCGGTTACCGACCGGAACTTCTGCTCCGCCTGTTTGCGCTCGGTGATGTCACGGATGATCCCCGTGTAATAGCGCCTGTCATCCAGCAGCCATGTCGCCAACGACAGCTCCACCGGGAACTCGGCGCCATCCTTGCGGATCGCGGCCAGCTCCACCGTCTTGCCGATCACGTGACTCGCGCCCCCCGAGCTCACTCTGTTAATCCCTTCCCGATGACTCTCGCGGTAGCGCTTTGGGATGATCACCTCAATGGCTTGGCCGATCACCTCGTCCTCGGCATACCCAAACAGCGCTGTCGCCGCGCTGTTCCAGGAGCGGATCCTGCCTTCCGCATCCGCGGAGATGATCGCATCGATGGCCGATTCCATGACCGAGCGAAACTTGGCTTCCGATTCGCGGAGGGCCATGCGCACCTTCGAGACCGTCACCTGGCGCTCGATGCGCGCCAGGACCTCGCGCTCGTCGAACGGCTCGAGGATAAGGTCGTCACCCGACATGACCCCTTTGAGCCGCATCTCGGTGTCGTCGGACCTGGTGACGAAGATAACCGGAATGTCTCTCGTCGGCTTGCTGGCTTTCAGCTCGTTGAGAAGTTCCAAGGGATTAGTGCCGGAAAGACGAGCGCTTAATAGTACAAGGTTGGGCCCACGCGCACTAATCGTCGCGATAACGTCAGCGCTACCGGCCGCCTTCTCTACCGCGTAGCCGTCGCTCTCCATCAGCCCCTGCAGAACCTGAGCATTGGCAGCGTCATCGTCGATAATGAAAACGAATCCACGGTCCGACAAAACAGTGCTCCCGCGCGAGTAACTATTGAACGAACACTGCTTCCATAGACGGCACCGTTACACCTGATGCTCTCTCAGAATTTGATCAATCTCATCAATAGTGAACTTATTTAAGCCCACGATTGTGGCCTGGGGCCGAAAGCCGGGCGGCAAAATGCGTCGCGCCTCATCCTTATTGTCCACATCCGCAATAATCCACGCCTTGTGCACCCCGTCGCGGCAACCCCAGTCCGCATGCGTCACGAAATGCGAACCGGATTTGAGAAATATTTCGACGACGCGGGCACACGACAGCACGTCGGCATCATGCGGAACCTCAATAAGGAATCTCGCCATTGCACGAAGCCTCCATATTTTGCCTTAACGACTTAAGGTCTGATTTCGCTCCCCTCGACAACCAATCGCAATCACGCAACATCCATTGAGAATCCGGCCCTCGCAATGACCAGCGCGGCGCGATGGTACTCTAAAGACAAGATCGTTACCCCAGCGCATACGATTCAGCGCCCCATCAAGTTGTTGCATTACTTATCCGGTACTCATGCCATATAGTTATTATAGTAAAAAGGAGCACTGACGCCTGAGAAGACGAACCAGTAAGCCCCGAGTCAGAATGCAACATCTTCAGTTCTTGGCAGAATTTGTA
>JARRNE010000430.1:0-3443 GCA_037385305.1 Chromatiaceae bacterium
CTCGAACCACACATCTAAAGCATAATGGAGATAGATGTTGGCCAACCTCGGCGAGACGATTCCGCCTTGCGGCGTTGTTGTTGCTCCCACTAGATTGCATTTCACCGGCATGTTTGGGAAACATTATTCCAGCGGTGAGGCTGTGAATTCGGTGGGGTAGAGAGGAAGGCGCGAGGGGCTCGGCTTTCCAGTAGCTTCACCGCCCGGCATCGAATCGGCGAGTGGGGCACAATAGTGGGATCTATGGATAACGAAAGGCCCGCCACGGTCGCCGCCGTGCGGGCCTGGTGGCCGGTGCAACTTCGCTTTGCAAGCGACCTCACCGGCGAGGAGTACGTTAGCCAACAGGCTTGGCGCAATGCAAGTCTGGTGCGCTGTCCGTTGCACCCCAAAGGCGGCTGCGGGTTTGCGCGCCACGGCACCTATGAGCGTCGCTCCCCGCCCGGAACCCGCATTGCCCGCTGGTACTGCCCGCAGGGGCATCGCACCTTCAGTCTGCTGCCGGACTGTCTGGCGGCGCGCCTGCCTGGCACCTTAGCCGAGGTGGAAGAGGTCGTCGCGGGCGTCGAGCAGGCCAAGAGCCTGGAGGCGGCGTGCACGAATCTGCGCCTGGAGATCGGGTTGCCGGGTGTGTTGCGGTGGGTGCGCCGACGCGTTCAGGCCATCCATGCGTTGCTGAACACCCTCAAGGGGTTGATGCCTGAGCGCTTTGCGGGGTGCGAGCCCAGGCTCGATGCTTTCGCTGAGCACCTCGGCATCGAGGCAGTCTTGCAAGCATTGCGGCAAATCGCCGCCCTGCATCTGGGCGCTCTCCCCGCGCCTGTCGGATTCGGCCCCCTGCGCCCGCGCGGCGGTGAACCCGCTCGGGCTGACCAACAGGCCACGGGACCGGGCCCACCGGCGTTCTTCGCGTAGCTTCTCTGCGCACAGCCAATCTGCTGTGAACCGAGGAGTAAAAACCGATGAACGATGCCGATTCCAACCACCGCCATGCGGTGGCGCTGTTCCGCTACGGCCTGATTGCCGATCTGGTGCGCCTGGAACCGGGCTCGAAGGGACTCTATGCCCAGATCCAACAGAAGGCCGGCGCCGAGTACACCATCCCCGGGAGCACCCGTACCCGGGTGGCCGCCGAGACCCTGCGTGACTGGCTCAAACGCTATCGGCGCGGCGGCTTCGAGGCGTTGTTGCCAAAGCCGCGTGCCGACCGTGGTCAGTCGCGCTCGCTGCCCCCGGAGGTCGTCGACGTGCTACTCGAGATCAAGGAAGACAATCCGAAGCTCTCCGTGCAGCTGGTCATCCGTGAGGCACGCAAACATTGTGAGGTCCCAGAGGATCTTCCCCTGCCAGCCTCCACCGTGCACCGCCTGCTCGAGCGCCACGGGCTGATGGACAAGGCGCAGGGGGAGAGCGGCGATGCCGACCGGCGCCGTTTCGCCTTTGCCCACGCCGGTGAGCTGTGGATGAGCGATGTCATGCATGGGCCGAGCGTGTTTGTCGGTGATCGCACCAAACGTAAGACCTATCTGCTCGCCTTCATCGACGATGCCACCCGGGTGGTCCCCTATTGCGCCTTCGCGCTGGCGGAGAACACCCGTGCCTTCCTGCCGGTGCTCAAGCAGGCCGTGCTGCGCCGCGGACTCGTGCAGCGCCTGTATGTCGATAACGGCGCGAACTACCGCTCCCAGCACCTGGCGCTGGTGTGCGCCAAGCTCGGCATCGCGCTAATCCATGCGCGCCCGTACCGTCCCCAAGGAAAGGGAAAAATTGAACGCTGGTTTAAAACGGTGCGTGCCCAGCTGCTAACCCGTCTCACCGAGGACGATACCCGCAGCCTGGAGGCGCTTAACCGCCGTCTGCACGCCTGGCTCGAGGGCGAGTATCACCACGCGCCCCATCGCGGCCTCGGGGGCAAGACGCCGCTCGAGCAGTGGGCACTGACCGGCGAGGCGGTGCGTTTCCCCGAGCCCGGGCTGGACCTGGACGATCTGTTTCTCTTCGAGGCGAGCCGCAAGGTGCAGAAGGACCGCACCGTCAGCCTCAATGGCGTGGTCTATGAGGTCGATGCGGCCCTGGTCGGTGAGAAGGTGACGCTGCGCTTCGACCCCGCCGCCGCCCCTGAGCGGCCCGTGCAGGTCTGGCATAAGGGAAAACGTATCGAGCTGGCCAAGCCGGTCGAGACCTATGCCAATTGCTTTGTGAAACGCAACCGCCCGTCCTGGACCCTGAGCACCGATGCGCCCGCCCCCGAGCCCTCACCCTCGGGCCTGAAACTGCGTGAGCTGCCCGATGAGCCCGAGGAGGAACGCTGATGTACCGCAAACACTTCGCCTTGACCACCTTTCCCTTTGAGCTGACCCTGCAGCCCGAGGAGCTGTTTGCCTCCGCGACCCTCACCGAGGCCGAGGCGCGCCTGAAGCATCTGCTGGAGCTGCGCGCCGTCGGTCTGGTCACCGGTGAGGCCGGCTCGGGCAAGACCACGGTGTGCCGCAAGGTCGCCTCGTCCCTGCATCCGGGCCTCTATCGGGTCTTCTATGTGCCGCTCTCCACCGGCAACGTCATGGATATGTACAAGTCCATCGGCTGGGAATTGGGGCTGCCCACCGAGCGCAATCGCGCTGCGGCCTTCCGCGTCATCCGCGCCGAGATCACCCGCCTGACCCTGGAGGCCAAGCAACGCGCGGTGCTCATCGTGGACGAGGCTCACCACCTGCGAAACGAGGTCCTGGAAGACCTGCGTCTGCTCACCAACTACCAGATGGATTCCGACAACCGGCTCTGTCTGCTCCTGGTGGGGCTCACAGAGCTGCGCCGGCGCCTGGCCATGGCGGTGCACGAATCCCTCGCCCAGCGCATCGTGGTGCGCTACCATCTCGCCGGCCTCGACCGCGAGGAGCTGCCCGCTTACCTGACCCATCGCCTGCGCCTGGCCGGTTGCGAGTTGCCCCTGTTCGAACCCCCCGCCATCGAGGCGCTGTTCCAGGCCACCCAGGGTATGCCGCGCAAGGTCAATCGCCTCGCCCACTATGCGCTCACCAGCGCCGCCATCGATAAGGCCCGCATCGTCACCACCGAGCATGTCCAGGCCGCACGCGAGGAGATTGCACCATGAGCACGCTCACAGAACGTTTTACCCTGCGCCTGCCTGATTACTGGACCCCGGAACAGGCCCTGGCCGTCTATGAGCTGCTCAATGAGCTGGCCGATACCATCTGGGACCGCTACGAACTTGTCCTCATCGAGCACCTGCGGGGCGATCTCGACCAGGACGACGGCGCACAACCGGATCTATTCGACTTCGACGATCCACTGAACTTCTGAACCGATTGCGGCGGGCAACCACCCGCCGCTCTTTCTTCTTCATTCCCGCTCGAACACCGCCTCGTCCCTCCCATGGCCTCGGCCGCACCTCCGCCCATACTCTGGTGCGCCCTTCCCAGATT
>JARRNE010000431.1:0-3442 GCA_037385305.1 Chromatiaceae bacterium
TCCAGGCGGTCGGTCTCGGGTATCTGACGTTGGGGCAGCAAAGCCCGACCCTGTCGGGCGGTGAGGCGCAGCGCATCAAGCTTGTGACACAGCTGGCCAAGGCCCGCCCCTCGGCCGACGGCTTCACCGCCAAACCCACCCTCTATGTGCTGGACGAGCCGACGGTGGGGCTTCACATGGCGGACGTGGAGCGCCTCACCACCGTCCTCCACCGGCTGGTGGACGCAGGACACACCGTCTTGGTGATCGAGCACAACCTGGACCTGATCGCCGAAGCGGACTGGGTGGTGGATCTAGGGCCGGAAGGAGGTGGCGCCGGAGGCCAAATCGTAGCGGAGGGAACGCCGAAAAAGGTCGCACAGCACCCGCAATCCCATACAGCTGCCGCCCTGCGGCAACGACTCTGAGAGATCGATCTCCGACAACGCCATGGCGAGATTCGTCGACCCCGCGTTCCCGGGGCTATGCCCCCGCACTACCCTGCATTGGTTGAACGCCCTCGGCCCGGTCCGAAACTGTTCATAGCCTCCCAGAAACGGAATCACATTTGTCGTTTCATTCCGAGGGTAAGTCGATTGACGCATTCCGATCTCATCAAAGCGACGCGGCGCTAGGAGCCTTCTCATGCAAAGTCGGAGCAATTGGAACCGGGCGCAAGATCCGATCGGACGGGACGACGGACCGATCCTGAGCGGCGGCAGCACAACCGGAAGCCCCGGCGCGGAGGAAGGACACAGCGGCATCGTCCCCGCTTGCGACGTCAGAGGTGACACCGCGATCGGTTCGAGACAGACGGTGCTCGTGGTTGACGATCTCCCCGAGAATCTGACGATTCTGGGCGAGCTGCTCCAGCCCCTCTATCGGGTGCGCGCCGTAAGCTCCGGTGCGCGCGCCATCAGAGGAGCGGCGTTGGAGCCCAAGCCGGACCTGATCCTGCTCGACGTGATCATGCCGGACATGGACGGTTATGCCGTCCTCGAGCAGCTGCGCCAGAACCCTCAAACCCACGACATACCCGTCATGTTCGTCACGGTCATGGGGAGTGCGGAGGACGAGGAACGCGGACTTGCCCTCGGCGCAGTGGACTACATCACCAAACCGATCAAGCCGGCGGTCGTTTTGGCGCGGGTGCGCAACTGCCTGGAGCTCAAGCTGGCAAGGGATCGGCTGAAGAGCGAGAACCTGCTCCTCGAGGCCGAGGTGGCCCGCCGTATGGGCGAGAATCAGCTGATCCAAGAGATCAGCATTCACATGGCTGCGCGGTTGGTGCAGTCGCGCGACAACGAGACAGGCCACCATCTGCGACGGACTGAGGGATACGTCCACGCCCTCGCCCGCCGGCTCCAGTCCCATCCGCGCTTCTCCGGCTTCCTGACCGGCCCGGCCATCGAGCTGCTGGCCAAGTCGGCGCCGCTCCACGACATCGGCAAGGTGGGCATCCCGGATCACGTCCTCCTCAAGCCGGGCAGGCTGACCGCCGCCGAATGGGAGGTCATGAAGACCCACGCGAAGAAGGGCTCGGACATCATCGAGCAGGCTGAACGCGACGGTCGACGTTCCGTCGAGCTCTTGGCCATGGCGAAATCCATCGCCCACTGGCACCACGAGGCCTGGGAAGGGGGCGGATATCCCGACGGCCTCGTGGGCGAGGAGATCCCGATACCCGCCCGGCTGATGGCCCTCGCGGACGTGTTCGATGCCCTCATCTCAAAGCGGGTATACAGGGATCGAATGTCCTTCGAGGCCGCGCGCAACATCATCGCCAGTGAGCGCGCGAGGAAATTCGACCCGGACGTCGTCGATGCCTTCCTGGCCGGATTCGATGAGTTCCGCGCCATTGCTGAACGTTACAGCGACTCCGAGGCATCATTGACGGCAAAGCTTTAGGAGAGACGGGCTGACGCGAAGGGGCCGCTTATCATCCTTGCCTTGGCCAGGCTCCTACACCGCCGGTCCCCGCCACGCTCTCCTCCGCCAACCGTCAGGATGGAGCAAACAGCAGCTTCTCTCTGATTCTGAGCTCCGAGGCCACGTACCGGGCGACCGTTTGGTTCAGCCAGTTCGGCTGGTGTGCGTCGGAGCCGATGACGAACTGGAACCGCTCGACGAATGGGCCGTAGAAGCCCCTCCAGTCGCAACGCCACACATAGCGGTTGTTGATCTCGATGAGGCACTCCGGCGGAACGCGAGCGAGGTCGGTATCCAAGGCGTTCGGGTGGGCCACGATCACCGGTACCCCCGTCTCCAGGAGACGGTCGAGCCCCCTGTAGTCTGCAGCGCGATCGAAGCAGTGGTAGATCCGGTAGTCGCAGGGCAAAGCCGACGCCGCATCGACCCAGCGTTGGCCGTTCACCTCCATGCCCACCCTCAGCCCGGCGGCCTGAACCTCCCGCCGATAGTCGTCGAAGTATTCCTCCCCAATCAGCTCGAGGTGGTCGCTGATTCCGACCACCTCCGCGTGACCCAGACGGGCGATGAGCCCGATGGTCTGTTCGGGGACAACCGCATCATCCCCGGTCGACCAGGTGGTGTGGATGTGGAGATCCTGCGGAACCATTAGCCGCCTCTCAGGTTATGTCCGTCGCACCTAGGTCTTCCGGGCTGAACGATCAAGCTCAGCTGAAGACAAATGCCGGCTTGGGATCGACGCGGCCAACCGCGAGCCCTTTGCCTCAGCCCTCACAGCCCACTATGAAAGTCGCGCGAATCCGCGCTCCTCATCCCCCTCGCCAGCTGGGCGTGGGACGGGGTGAGGGAAACGGTCATGGCGCCAGCGGCTTACATCTTCTGGGGTGACGCTGGCACCATGACCGTTAGGCGTCAGTACCAAAGTCCGCTGATATGCCAGCGGGGACCCAGCGGCAACCGCTCCGCAAGCAGGCCAAAGCGATCCCAGGCCGAAGGCTCCCAGAGCTCCGGCAAGGGTCGCGGCAGGGATTCTCGGTCCCGAAGCTCGAGCAGTCGGCGCACCCGTTCCTCCGTGGGTGGATGGCTGCGCAGCATGGAAGGCTCCGGTATTCGCCGCGTCGGCATGAAGAGCCGCTCCCACAGACCGGCCTGCTGATACTCCAGCTTCCTCAGGGCGGAGGCGAGTCCCTCCGGATCCCCGGACAGCTCTGCGGCGTTGCGGTCCGCTTCGTACTCCCGGCTGCGGGAGAGGGCAAGCTGCACCAGAGCGCTCAAGGTCGGGGCGAAGAGCAGCAGAAGGATCGGGAGCCAGGGGATGTCGGCCGCGCTGAGCAGCCAAAGGGGAAGGCTGATCAGCAGCAGGATCTGCCCGAACAGACTGAGCATGCCGGTCACACGGCTCACGAGGTCCGCAAACGCCATCACCCGGATATCACCATTGGCGACATGGCTGATTTCGTGGGCCAGCACCCCGGTCAGCTCCCGCAGCTCCATCCGCCGAAGCAGGCCGTCCGAGACGGCAATGGCCGCATCC
>JARRNE010000431.1:3471-5353 GCA_037385305.1 Chromatiaceae bacterium
GGAAGCCGTTCCAGCCCGGCCCGGCGGCTCAGCTCATGGACGATGGCATAGAGGCGAGGGGCCTGGGCCTGCCGAATCGGTCGGGCGCGGTACAGCGACATGAGCAATCGCGGCGAGGCGATCGGGTTGTTCATCGCCAGCACGACGACGCCGATGAAGGCAGCCCAGGCTAGCACGGGACCGCCGATAAACCAGGCGAGATAAGCAAACAGCACGGACAGCGCCGCGATCAGAAGCGCCGTCTGAAGATTGTTCCGGAGCTTGTGGGAAACCGATCTTTGCTCATCCATGGCCAGGAGATGGGGTCACCCGCAAGCTCGTTCAAAACAGGTTGCGTGCGGCGACCTGGGGAGCCGTGTCAACAGGGTTCGGCGGGTAAGCCTCTGGCCGGGTTTGTGCCAATAGCCGTCTCGCTGGGTAGACCCCGGTCGGGGCCATGGACGGCTCAGTCCGCAGCACTCCGGCCCGCTTGGGGTCCCTGCTGCGCGAGGGCGGGCCACCTCCTGACAACTCATTCATAAGATCATGACTCAGGGACGCGGCGAGGTTTCCGACCGGGCGCTCGCCGCGGCCAGTGTGCGACGCAGCTCCGCCTCCAACTGTTCAAGCTCGGCGGCGGCTTTGGCGCGGGCGCGCTTGCCCTCGTCGGCAATCCGCAGACTCTCCTCGATGGTCTCGATGAGGGCCTGGTTTGCCTGCTTGACCACCTCGATGTCGAACACGCCCCGCTCGATCTGACGGCGGGCCTCCGCGTTGGCCTGCTTGAGGTTCGCGGCGTTGGCCTCGAGCAGCTCGTTCGTGAGGTCCGTCGCCGCCTTGACCGTCTCCGCCGCCTGGCTGGAGCGGTAGATGGTGACCGCCTGGGCGAGCTGCTGGCGCCACAGGGGCACGGTGTTCACCAGGGTGGAGTTGATCTTGTTGATCAGTCCCTTGTCGTTCTCCTGCACCAACCGAATGCTCGGCAGGCTCTGCATGGACACCTGGCGGGTCAGGCGCAGGTCGTGGACCCGGCGCTCCAGGTCGTCGCGGGCACCGCGGAGATCGCGCAAATTCTGTGCCTCAACCATGTCCGTCCCCGCCTCCACCGCCCGCGCCATCGCGGGAATCGTCTCCTCGTCGAGCTCGCGCAGCTTCTCGTCGCCTGCGGCGATATAGAGCTCTAGGGTGCGAAAATACTCCAGGTTGGCGTCGTAGAGCCGGTCCAAGGACGTCACGTCGTAGAGGAGACGGGTCTTGTGCCGCTCCAGCTCGTCGGTGATGCGGTCGATGTGTTGGCGGACCTCCTCGTACTCCTGGAGGAACCTCACCACCGGCTTGCTCTTGCCCATGAGCCGATCCAGGAGCCCCTGCTTACGGTTGGGGTCCAGCCCATCCACGTCGAAGCCGCGCAAGGCCGCTACCATCTCGTTCAGGGCCTCTCCAGCGGGACCCATATCCTTGCTGCGCACGCCCTCGAGCATCTGATCCGATACGGTTGTCAGCTGCTGCTGGGCCTTGCTGCCGAAAAAGAGCACCGACTGGCTGTCGTTCAGGTCCAGCTCGTTTAGCAGGGCCCGGAACTTCTCCGGGGCCGCCGGAACGGCCTCCCCCGCCCGTACCATATCGTCGGTGAGCTGGGATATGGCCGTCTTCTGTAGCGCCCGCTCATGTTCCGCGTCAGGGTCGTGGGCGGTTTCCCTTCGGGTGTCGGTGCCAGCCATTCGATCTTCCTCCAGGTCGACGGGACTGCTGCTTCGCAACGCATCAATCGAGCAATCCCGACAGGGTATGATCCTTACAGTCGGTTGAAATTCTCACGGCAGACCAGGAATTATCCCTGGTCCGTGCGCGGTGACTGCGCGCCAGGGGCCTGATCATTGTCGGCGGGTGTGGGAAGGGCCCT
>JARRNE010000432.1:0-3436 GCA_037385305.1 Chromatiaceae bacterium
TTGGCCAGGTGCTCGCGGGCACGCGCGGGCAGATTCGGCCACTTCGGCGAGACGCTTGCCGCGGCTTCCAGACCGCCGCAAAGCGGGCGGCCACGGCAGATCGGCTTGACAAGCGCCCGCGTATGACAAAAATCAAATTCGTCATACAGGCTCCCGCTTGGGGTTATCCGGCACAAGTGTGCGACAGCCACAGCCAGGGCGCCTCCAGGAGAGCAGCCCGGACCGATGCATATCCCAGACGGTTACCTCAGCCCCTCAACCTGCGCGGTGGCCTACGCGGTGGCGGTGCCATTCTGGATGATCGCATTGCGGAAGGTCCGCGACCTCTTGCAGACGCGCTTGGTGCCCTTGCTCGCGGTGGTATCGGCCTTCTGCTTCGTGATCATGATGCTCAATCTGCCCCTGCCCGGTGGGACCACCGGGCACGCCGTCGGTCTGGCGGTGGCGCCTATCGTTCTGGGGCCCTGGGCCGCGATGCTCTCTCTCTCGATTGCCCTGTTCATCCAGGCGGTCTTCTTCGGGGACGGGGGCATCACAACGTTCGGGGCCAACTGCCTCAACATGGCCATCGTCGGCCCGGCCGTAGCCTACTGGCTCTACCGTTTGCTCTGCGGCAGTGCACCGCTGACTGCGCCCCGGCGGGTGGTGGCGGCCGCCGTTGCGGGTTACCTCGCCATCAATGCAGCGGCCCTGCTGGCGGCAATCGAGTTCGGCATCCAGCCACTGCTGTTCCACGATGCCACCGGCGCGCCCCTTTATGCCCCTTATCGGCTGCAGATTGCCATTCCGGCCATGCTGGCGGGGCATCTCAGCATTGCGGGACTGGCGGAGGCCGTCATCTCGGGTGGGGTCGTGGCCTATCTCCAGAAGTCGGACCCCGGGTTACTGAGCCTGTCGGCGCCGACGGCCGCTGATGATGCCGGGCCGGCGACTCCTGTGGTTGGCTGGCGTCCCACCCGTGCCTTGTGGATGGGGGTCGCACTGCTCATGATCGCGAGTCCCTTGGGTCTGCTGGCGGCGGGGGTGGCCTGGGGCGAGTGGGGCATCGAGGACTTCCGGAGCGCCACCGTGCGGACCGAGATCTCCCTTGCCTCGGGGGGCGTGGCCCCGCCGGCGGCGGCTCCCGAGGGCATGGCTCGCCTCGCCAGGGTTTGGACGGCCCCGATGCCGGACTACGCGCCCGCCTTCATGCGCCAGGAGACCTTCGGGTACATCATGTCGGCTATGGTCGGCACGGGTCTGATCCTGCTCGCCTTTCTCAGCCTTTCACGCGCGCTCCGTGGCGGGCGGAAGCGCGCGTCCTTGCGCAGCCCCTGAACATGGACCGCACGCGGTGAGGCAGCCGTTTCCCCGCGGCGGGTTGCCAACGACCGCCTGATGCCCTTTCTCCGCCAGCTGTCCAAGCCGCGCTGGCGGACACCCTGTAGCGGGAGCAGCATCAAGGGGTATGCGGTGGACGGGGCTCGATAGGACCTGCGGGAAAAGTCAGCCGCAGCTCAGCACCAGGATCGCGGTTGACCACATCGACGCGGCCGTTCATGGTGAGTGTCAGCTGGCGCACCAGGGCGAGGCCGATGCCGGTACCCACCGTCTCCCGGGTGAGCTCGTTGCCCGAGCGGTAGAAGAGTCGGAAGATCTTCTTCATCTGATCGCTCGGGATGCCCGGTCCGTAGTCCCGAACAGAAAATCGAACGTTGTGCGCGTCGGCCATCCGACAGCCGATCTCGACGGCGCGACATTCGGCGTCTCGCGAGAACTTGAGCGCGTTGTCCACCAGATTGATCAGGAGCTGGGCGAAGAAGTCCTGGTCCACACGCACCACGGCGTTCGGCGCCGGACAGTCAAGTCGCAGCTCGAACCCCGCCCGCTCGATCTGGGTCGCGATCTTGGGCCGAAGTCCCTCCATCAGCTCGCCGACGGGCACTGGCTTCAGCTCGACGCGCAGCTCGTTGCGGGTGAGGCGCGCGAGCTGCAGGACGTTCTCGATCAGGCGCGTGAGCCGCTCGCTCTCCGCACAGATGTAGTCATAATAGGTCTGCCTGCGCTCCTCGGTCGCCCAGCCCTCTTTGAGCATCTCCCCATACAGACGGATGGACGTCAGGGGGGTCTTCAGCTCGTGGCTTACCGCGGAGACGAAGTCCTGTTGCTGACGGGTGAGGGCGATTTGCCGCAGTGCGGCGCGGTACATGAGGTAGAACCCGCCCGTGAGCACGAGGGTCAGGGTCACGGCCGTCCAGCCGACGACTCGCCCGCCCGGCCCCACCGGCAGCTGCTTCACGGTGAAGATCAGCTCCAGCGCGCTCAAGGGGGCCGCGAGCCCCCTGCGGTAGAGGAGCGCCCCGCCCAGCTTTTGGGCGCTGGTGAGATATTCACGTCCCTGCTGGGCGCCGAAGGCCGCGAGCACCATCCCATGGTAGGCGACCACGAGGTCGGTTATGCGGGAGAGGTTCGTCTCGCGGAAGAGGGACTCCACGGATTGCTGAAGGAACGGCTTCTGCTCGATGAGTGCCCCCTGGACGTACCGCTGGCCGTGATGCCAGACGTTGCGGAAGAGGACGAACTGACCGCTGTCGAGCAGGCTGAGCTCGTAGGGTCCGAGCTCGTTGTCGAAGATGTGGACCCGGGCGCGGGCGTCGGGTGACGTTTGGCGCCCAGGTGCTGCCGCAACCGAGGCGGCTTGGCGCTTCGGCTCGGCACGGAGCTCGTTATCGAGCGACGGCTGCCGCGGTGCGGCGGTGCTCGCCAAACCTCGGGTCGCAGGCGGCGCCTTCGCGAGCTTGTCCTGAAAGCGCAGGTCGAGGTTGAGGTCTTCGACCCGCCCGAGGGCGCTTTTCCTTTGTTTCTCCAGGGTGGGGGTTGGACGCGAAGCGTTGAGCCGGTCGAAAGCGGCCTGTGCCGAAGGGCGGGGGCGCTTCGCAGCCGTCTCCTGGGAAGCACCTTCGTCGGCGCGCGGCACCTGGGCGGAGGATGCCCGCTCTTTGTGCTCCTCACGCCTGGCCCGGGCGGCCTGCTGTTGCTTGCCAGCGGCCACGCTGGGCTGCGCCACGAGCCGGTTGCGGCTCAGGATGGAGCGGATGCGTTCCGCCAGGGCGGCGCGCTTCTGCAGCTCCGTTCCGGATAGCCCGTAAGCTGCGGCAGGCTTGCCCGGGGGCGGCAGGAGGGGTGTCGTCAAGGCACCTTCGGGGTCCACCTGGAAGTAGCCGAGCAGGCCCGGAATGTCGGACTTCGCCGGAAAGGCGGCGAGGGGGGACCGCTGGAGGAAGGTCGCCGAGGGATCGCCGGTGACGGCCAGGAACCCGTAGTCCTGGAAGGACCGCTCCTCTTCGGCCCGGATCAGCCCGGTGAGTCGGCCGTTGATGCGCGCGGCGAGCTCTTCGGCAAGCGCCTGGTCCTGGTGGAATGCCTCCCATTTGAGCTGGCTGTATGCCTGCCGCAC
>JARRNE010000433.1:0-7228 GCA_037385305.1 Chromatiaceae bacterium
GGGCCTCCACGGCCGCACGCAGGTCATCCAGCGTGTCGATGCCGAGCTGCTCATGCAGAGCCTTCACCCGCTGCGGACCCAAGCCCTCGAGCTTCATCATCTCGCTCAGACTCGCCGGCGTGCGTCCCTCGACCTCGGTGAGCTGGGGCAGGGAGCCCGTCTCGACGATGGTTCGGATCTTCTTGGCGATGGCCTCGCCGATGTTCGGAAGCTCGGTCAGGTCCGCACCGGACTCCACCAATTCCGACAGGTCCTCGGACATGCCCCCGATCACTCGGGAGGCCTCCCGGTAGGCACGCACGCGGAAACGGTTCGCCCCTTCCACCTCCAGCAGGTCGGCAAGCTCCCCAAAGATCCCTGCAATCGCTCGGTTGTGAATCTTCATTCAAGCGCAACCAGGCGAAATCGAGACCCTGCAAACGCTCTTGCGCCCGCCGCCGGCCCAGCACCATACGCGCCGCGCTACGCGAAGCTTTCGGTAAGCAGCTCCATGCTTACGGGAAAGAATAGGCAACAACTGCTGTCAGGGCCGCCTGGTCAAGAGACGAAATACAAGAACTCCGCTAAGCCGCGGTCCAGCCGAGCTGAGTGTGGAGATTGACCTGAGTCAGGCCGTAGCAACCCGAATGTCCGGGGGCATTACCTCAGCCTGTTACCCCGGCGCTCTGTCTTCTGTCTTCTATTCCCCGTCTTCCGTCCCCCGCCCTACCAATGCCGGCGATCTTGCATGCCTGCCGGCTGTAACCCTCCGGGAACAGGCGGTAGAGGTACCGACGTGCCGCCCGGGCCGAGACCCACTCCTTGCCCAGATGCAGCAAGAGCAGCCGCGTCTCCGGAATGCCCGCATGCTCGTCGAAATAGTCACGGATATAGGTGACGAGGTACCAACGCTCGTCGGTCAGCTCGAGTCCCTCTTCCGCGGCCAGCTGCGCAGCCAGACGCGGCGTCCAGTCGCTGGGATCCAGAAGGTAGCCCTCCGGATCACGGGCGACGATCTCCAAGTCGGCGAACTCGGCAAGGCACCCATAACCAAGGCCAATCGTGGGATGCACCGAGGCGGCATCCGTGGAAGTACCGGTTACGGGATGCAGCGGCTAGTAACTTGCCGGCGGTCCGAGCGGCCTGCGGCCCTCAGGCCTGATCGGCCGCCTTCAACTTGACGGAGAGGAGGACGAGATCCACGAGGCTGCGCACCTTCATCTTCTCCATGATGCGCGCACGGTGAGATTCCACGGTGCGGATACTGATGCCGAAGTCCGCCGCAATCACCTTGTTCGAGGCACCGGCGCAGATGCGGTCGAAGACCTCCTTCTCCCGGGGTGTCAGTGCATCCCAGCGCGCGTGCGCCTCTTCCAAGCTGATGCTCAGGCTTGGCACCTGTTGCCCGCGGCGCAGCACTTCCTGGACGCGGTCCAGAAGGAGCTGCCCGCTGAAGGGCTTCGTGAGAAAATCGGCAGCGCCGAGCTTCATTGCCCGGACGGCCATCTCGATGTCCGCATGGCCGGTCAGCATGATCACGGGCAAGGGAAGCTCCTGCTCCCGCAGACGCTCCAGAAGCGCCATGCCGCTCATTCCCGGCATGCGCACGTCAAGCAGGAGACAAGTCGCGCGGCCATTGATGTCCGGGAGGGCGGCGAGGAACTCATCGCAGGTTGGAAAGGTGTGGACATCGATGGAAACCGACCTTAGCAAAAGGGCCAGGGACTTCCGTATGTCCGGATCATCATCGACTATGTAGACGACGGGCGTTTCGGTCATGATGAGAGAGCTATAGCGGGCAACTCGATTTTGAACACGGCTCCCGGTGATTCCTGGAGCTCGACCCCGATCCTCCCCCCATGATTCTCCACGATCGTGCGGACAATCGACAGCCCGATCCCCAAGGCTTCCTCCCGGGTGGTGACCCAGGGCTCGAACAGTCGGTCGGCCAGACAGGGCGAAATGCCCTCCCCGCTGTCGGCCACTCGGATGACGACCATGCCGCTCGCCGAACGTTGACTGGTACTTATTAGCCCCCCACCACGCAATGCGTGGCCTCATGAAATCAGTAACTTAGTTGAAGTTACTTGGAAGCAGGCGGCGCATGGCGCCGACCTCGGGGGCGAGGCCCGCTGCCGACTCAGTGAGAAGGAGATTGAAGCGAAAGCCGGGACCGCGGCCTTGAAGGTACGCGACGCGAGGTTGCCAACGGTCTCGTCCTCGCCTTGGCCCCAGTGGAAGAATCCGCTGCTGAGTGCCCACACGGCATTGGTCGGCTGCTACTGAACGGATTGCGATACGCGGATCCGTTCCGGACGCCACAACCGACTGTCGCCTGTTGCCGCGCTTCGCGGCTGGCATCTCGGACCCTTGTCAGGGTCATGGGGCCGCCGGGCGGCCCCATGCCCACGAGCGGAGAGCCGGTCTAGGCTTCGTCCGCCAGCCCCGCTAGCCGGAGACGCCCACGCGGCGCATGATCCTGGCTGATATCGCCGGTCGCCAAGATGATCGGAATACGCCGGCGTACCTCGGGATCCTCACTCAGGACCAGGACCAAGACGCCCGCCCGCTGCAGGCGGGCGCAGAGCATCTGCAGCAGGGCGACTCCGGAATCGAATACACGCTCCACTCCATGCAGGTCGACAATGCAGGACTGCAGGCTGGGCGAGACATGGTTACAGATATCGCAGATGTCCGTCGCCAGACGCAGGTCGAGGCTGCCTTCGAAGCAAAGGTCCAACCTCTCCTCTTCTGGAATGAAAGATGCTGTCATGGGCATTGTGGAGTCCTCCTTCGGCAGGCGCGTTAGGCGGACGACCGCGGCTACTTCAAGGGCTGGTGTCTCCACTTCCGTGCTGGACGCACCCCAGCCCTGTCTCCCACGCTCAGGCCCGAGGACCCTGAGATGGCGCTCTGCCCGGGCCATCCCCTATCCGGGACGAGGGAGAACTGAAAGCCGTCCGAGATTCAACATGTTACGCTCGTTGCTCCGGCGCAACAATCCGCACTTGTACGGATGGATTGCCCGTATAACTACCTAGATACGCTTCCCGGCCCGGGTCGCGCCTGCCCGACAGCAACCGCCTGCGCTGAATCGCCACGCACATGGGCCTCTCAGGAACGGAGCAATGATCTCAGTTTGCCGTCCTCCGCACGACCCTGGCCCCGGATTGGGGCATTGCATTGGTGCACATGGGCGCTTTGAGCCAGTGCCTTCCCTCTCCCTTTGCTTGCGCGCCTCCGTCATCCGTTACCCGACGCCTCCCGCTCTAGCGTCTTCTCCTGAAGGAACCGCATGATCTGGTCCGATTGCCGTGAGCTATTCGGAAGGGCGACCACCCCCCAATGGCCATGCCGCAGTGCGGGGCGCACGGAGTCGAGGCTCCGGTGCAAGGCGAACCGCCGGTTCCAGACGACGCCCATTACCACGCCGATCAGGGGGCCAGCCAGCGCAAGCGAGCCCAATACGAGGACCGGGATATCGACCGGCCAGGTGGCCCCGGCGGGCACTGCAGCGATGGCGAGCAGCAGCCCCCCCAGGGCCCCCGCCACTGTCCCACCGAGCAGCACCCGGCGTCGCTGCGACGCCGGGGCCGGTGCCGTGTCGCGCAGTGCCGCAAGCGCACGGTCCGCCGCCAGGGGGGAAAGCAGAAAGCACCGCTCGCCGCAGCCGGTCAGCCATCGCAAGCGCTCCATTGCCGCCCGTGCCTCCTCCTCCGTCGGAAAGATGGCGCTGACCGGATCGGGCGTGCCACGCCCTGGCGCCCGCGGAATCTCGTCGGTGTCCTGCATGAGGAGCTTCTTTGTCCGAGTGCCCTTGCCGGGGCGGCCGCCGCCACTGCCGTCGCACCCTCGCCTTCCCCGTCACCCTTGAGGTGATACTTCTGGATGCGGTAGCGGAGCGTCTCGCGGGTCGTGCCCAAGGCACGGGCCGTTGCGGTCACGTTGTGATGGTGCTGCTTCAGAGCGGTTCGGATGATGTAGCTGTCCATCTCGTCGAGGGCCATGGAGCCATCCAGGGGGATGATCACCCGGTCCCCTTCCACCTCCGGCCCCGACTCCGGGCGCACAAGCCCCTCACCCAACTGCAGCCACTGCTCGGAGAGCGCGTCGCCCTCGGCCAGGAGCACACCCCGCTCGAGCACATTCCGCAGCTCCCGCACATTGCCGGGCCAGGGGTAGGCTCGCATCTGGCGGTAGACCCGCTCCGGCACCTTGGTCACCTTGCGCCCCGCCTTGCCGTTGAATTCGGCGATGATCAGGGGGACCAGATCCTCCAGGTCGACCAATCGCTCGCGTAACGGCGGCAGCTCGATGCGGAAAACGCTCAGGCGGTGATAGAGGTCGCTGCGGAACTGGCCCTCGCGCACCAGCCGTTCCAGGTCCCGGTTACTCGCCACGACCACCTGGACATCCACCTTGATCGCCTTCTCGCCGCCCAGGCGGCGCAGGCTGTGATCCTCGATGGCGGTCAGCAGCTTGGCCTGCAGGTCCAGGTCCATGTCGCCGATCTCGTCGAGGAACAGGGTGCCGCCGTCGGCCTGCTCCAGATAGCCCCGGTGACGTCCGCGCGCTCCGGTAAAGGCCCCCGCCTCGTGACCGAACAGCTCCGACTCCAGCAGATCCCTTGGCAGCGCGGCGCAGTTGACCTCCACCATAGGGGCCGTCGCCCGTGGCCCCGAGTGGTGAAGGATTCTGGCCACCAGGCCCTTGCCGGTGCCCGTCTGGCCGCTGATCACCAGGGCGCTGAAAGGAACCCCCACCAGACGTGCCAGCAATCCCCGCAGCCGGACCGCAGGCTCGCTGCGGCCGACAAAGCTGTCCGGGCAGTACCGCCTGCTTCCCACCTCCGCCTGGAAGCGCAGCTGGCGCTGGGCACGCGCGCTGCGCAGGGCGCCCCCGACGACCACTCCCAGCCTGGCGGTGCTGCAGGGCTTCTCCAGGAAGTCGAAGGCACCAAGGCGCAGCGCCCGCACCGAGTCCGGCACGCTGCCGTAGCCCGTCAGGAAGACCCACTCCCCGGAGATGCCCTCCTTGCGTGCCTGCTCCAGCAGGTCGAGGCTATTGCCGTCCGGCAGGCTCATATCCGCCAGGATCACCAGCGGATCCTGGTCTCCGTTGAACAGGTATCGCCGAGCCTCGCCGAGCGTGCCCGCAAGGTCCACTTCCCAACCCTGGCCACGGAAGTAGCGCGCGAGCTCCGCTCCCAGGAGCTTCTCGTCTTCGACGATGAGCAGCGAGTCAGGCATAAGCCGTACCCTGTGGCAGAGAGATGAGGGCGCAGGCCCCGCCCACGTCCCGATTGAAGAGCTCCAGTCGGCCACCCTGGTTGCTGACGAAGCGGCGTACCGAAGCCAACCCCAGGCCGGATCCGCCGGGCCGGCCGGTTCCAAACTCCTGGATGCCCCGCTGAAGCAGCTCCGCCGGGAAACCCGGTCCGCTGTCACAGACGCAGAGCCCGATCTCTCCCCCCTCTTTCTGGGCGGTTACCAGGATCTCGCCCCCTGTCCCATCCATCGCCTGGGCGGCGTTGAGGATCAGGTTGATCATGGCCTGGCGCAGGCCGGCCTCAGGCAGGATGCACTCCATGTCCGCCGGGACCAGGTGGGTCAGCGCGATCTCTTCCGGCAGCTGGTACCGCAGCAGCCGAAAGAGCTCGTCCAGCAGGGTCGCAAGCCGCAGCCGTCTCGGGAATTGCGGCATCTGTTTCGCGTCGTCGACAAGGCCGGAGAGCAGGCGGCCGACCCGCTCCAACTCGCTGACGGCGAGCTGCAAACGCTCCCGCTGCTCTGGATCCTGGGTCTCCTCGGCAAGATTGGTGAGGGCCATCAGAACCCCCGACAAGGGATTGCGCAGCTCATGGGCCACTCGCGCTGACATCTCTCCCAGGGCCGCCAGGCGGTCCGCCCGCGCAAGGGCGACTTGCTGCTGGAATACCGCCCTGGTCGCGCTGTCCACCTCCCGCTGGAGAGAATCTTCCCGCTTGACATGACCCGCTTCCACCCCACGCATGCGCTTGACCATGCGGTTGTATTTTTCGAAGAGGGGCCGCAGCGGGGGGTCTATGCGTTCGGTCAGCGCGAGAGTGTAATCCTTGCGGGCCAGGAGACCCATCAGATAGCTGAGGTCATCCAGGGGCGCAAGAACCCGCCGCCGAAACAAGGTCAGGCTGCCGATCGCCGCAAGGGGCACCAAAACCGCCAGGGCCAAGGCGGCCTGCAGCTGCCGCTCATTGTCCTCCCGCAGCCTGTTGTACAGGGTCCGCCGGGCCTTGGCCTCAGCCCTCAACGCGTGGCGGAGCAACCGCAGGACCTCGCTGATGTGCTGTTGTTGGGCCGCTCCCGTGAGCTGTCCACGGGCCGCTGCCTCTCGGAGCACATGGACGCCGGCGTGCAGCCGCGATGCGGCCTCCTTGCCGATGTCGTAATCTCCGGCGAGGAGATCCTGCAGCGCTCGCAGGTACTGGTGCACCCCAGTCCCCGAAGCCTCACTCCGGGCAGGGGTCGAAACCAGCTCGTCGGACAAACCGTCGTAGACGGCCTGCAATCTGACTTCAAGCTTCAGGTTGCGCCCGATGGGCTCGATGCGCTGTACAGAGCGCCACGACATGACCACTAGGATCACGAGCACGAGCCCCATGCCCAGGGCCCCTGCGGCGGTTGTGAGGACGACTTTGCGATACAGCACGGCTGCTTCCAGTAGATGCTTTTCGTGCGCCGAATTCGGCGCGGCGGGGTCGGGTTGTGCATTCGGCTTTGCGCCCCGGGGACCCCGTTAGGCCCTTCGGCCGCCCGCCCGGCCCCCGGCCGGGCGGAGTCTCGCCCCAAGCAGGCCCACCCGGCGGTGATATCCCCCTGCCGAGAGGCTGGGTACATTCTATGGCGTTCATAGCCTGCGTCTTGGTCTTTCGCGGGAGACCGGGAGACTCACGAAGAAGGGTATATCCTCTGCCCGGACGGATACCGGCCAGGCCGCGTGCGCTGCGCGCAGCTTTGCTGTGATCACCCTGCAATCACCAGGAGCTCCGCGGCTCGAGCAGACGGTTGCGCGCAATGCCATGCTGGTTGCGGCGATTGCACCCGTGTCGGCTAGAATGCCTCCCTCACGATCGCCCGGCGGGCACTGGCCGAGGACCGGACCATCCTCGAGGCGGCCCGAGCGGAGACGGACGTCCCACAGGCGGAGCTACGCGGCCTCCTGGATCCTGCGGCCCTGGCGGCGGGGCTCGTCACCCGCGGATGGGAACAGC
>JARRNE010000434.1:0-3432 GCA_037385305.1 Chromatiaceae bacterium
GTGCTCGACGGGGCGGCCGAATCGCTCCAGGACCTGATTCAATTCAGCACCTATCCGCAGGTCACCGGGCGGTTCGACTCAGTCGTCGACTTCCTGGAGCAGCTGGAGCGGTTCGAGGACGAGATCACCACCCCGGAGCCCAGGGAAGGCATCGTCACCGACCCCACCCAAGCCAAGCCGGGCGACGTCCTCCCGGACGGGCTGATCGTCGGGAAGCAGCTCGGCAAAGGCGCCTCCTCGCTCGCCCTGCTGGTAGAGAACGCGGGCAAGGAGCGGGTGCTCAAGGTCGCCCGCGAGCCCGCCGACAACGCCAGGCTCAAGGCCGAGGCCGCCGTGCTGCGCAAGCTTCGCCGCCACCAGTTCATCGTTCAGCTCCACGACGAGCGCGATTACCAGGGGCGGGTCGGCATCCTGATGGACCGCGCCGGCGACAAGACCCTCGCCCAGCGTCTGCGCGAGGAGGGTCGGCTCCACCTGGAGCTGCTGGAGCGCTTTGGCGAGGACCTGCTGCAGACGGTGGATTGGCTGGAGCAGCAGGGCATCCCCCACCGGGACATCAAGCCGGAGAACCTCGGCGTCGCCCTCATGGGCAAGGCCGAGCAGCTCCACCTCGTGCTCTTCGACTTCTCCCTCGCCGACACCCCGGCGGAGAACATCCGGGCCGGCACCGTGCCCTACCTCGACCCCTTCCTTGCACTGCGCAGGCCGCCGCGGTGGGACACCTACGCCGAGCGCTTCGCCGCCGCCGTCACCCTCTACCAGATGGCGACCGGCGCTCTGCCGGCCTGGGGCGACGGGCAGAGCGACCCGGCCGTCATCGATGACGAGGTCACCCTCGACCGGGACGCCTTCGACACCACGCTTGGCGAAGCGATGACCGCCTTCTTCGCGCGGGCCCTGCGGCGCGACTACCGCAAGCGCTTCGACAACGCCCAGGAGATGCTGACCGCGTGGCGCGCCCTCTTCGCCGGCGCCGATCGGCCCGAGGTTGGCACCGATCATGGTGAGGAGCGCACCCCTGTCACTTCGCTGGAGGCGGCGACCCTCGATACCCGGCTGTCCGAGCTTGGCCTGTCCACCCGCGCCCTCAACGCCCTGGAGCGCGTCAATCTCCGCACGGTGCGCGAGCTCATCCATTACCCGTTGGCCCAGATCCGGCGGCTGCGCGGCGTCGGCAGCAAGACCCGGCGCGAGCTGGTCGAGTGCCTCCAGCGACTGGCCGAGCGCTTTCCCGAGGCCGCGGCCGAGCCCAAGCTGCTCCCGGCGGAGGAGGTCGAGGTGCCGGCGGCCGGGGGCGACGCCCCGCGCATCGACCAGCTGGCCGGGCTGCTCGTTCCCGCCGGGCGGACGCAAGAGACCCAGGCGAGCGCCAAGGTCGTGGAAGCCCTTCTTGGGCTCGACGATGGCCCGCTCGAAGCAGCGCAGGCCGGGCCTTGGCCAAGCCAAAGCGAGGTCGCCCGCGCGCTCGGCGTCAACCCCGCCACCGTCAGCCACGCGGTCGGTGCTGCCCGCCAGCGTTGGCTCAAGACGCCCGCCATGACCGCCCTGCGGGAGGACATGGCGGCGCTGCTCGACACCCAGGGTGGGGTGATGACGGCGGTAGAGCTGGCGGATGCGCTGCTCCTTAGCCGTGGCTCCCTCCAGGGCGAGCCGCTGCGCACCCGCCAGGCCATGGGGGTTGTGCGCGCCGGGGTGGAGACCGAGCGCGATCGGGCCGCCGCGCGCTGGCTCGTGCGCCGCGCAGCCAACAGCGGCGCCGTCCTCTTGGCGCGCGACGAGCTGTCCGAGACCGGATCCTTGATCCTCGACGGTGAACGTCTAGCCGACTACGCAGAAGCCCTCGGGAGACGCGCCGACGACCTTGCCGGGGAGGACCCGCTACGTCCGCCCGGTCGTGCCCTGGAGATCCTGCAGACGGTGGAGCCGCCGAGCGGCGTTAGCCGGCCCGGGGCCAACCGTCTGCTTCAGCTCGCCGCGGCGGTTTCTCAGCGCGCCGCACTCTCCAGCCGCCTGGAGCTCTACCCGCGCGGGATGGCGGCGGCGCGCGCGCTCAAGCTCGCCTTAGGTGCCCTGTCCGGGGCCAGGGAGCTTACGGCGGGGCAGGTTCGCGAGCGGGTCGCCGGCCGCTATCCCGACGCCGAGCCCCTGCCGGACCGCCTGGCGCTCGATACGCTGCTTGCCGAGGCGGGCAGCGAGCTCAAATGGGAGCCGGCGGCGCGGGCGGGGCAGGGGGCCTACGTCTCACCCCTGCGCGAATTCACGACGGTGCTCTCCGAGACGGTCCTCACGCGCTTGAGCACCGTCGCCAAGCGCTTCGAGGAGAAGCCGGCCGACAAGGTCGAGATCGAGCAGTTCGAGCAGCGCCTGCGCTACTCCCTGGAGCACCAGCACTTCCTCGCCCTGGTGGTGGCGCCCGGGCGTGCGGCCCTCGCCGAGCGCGTCCTGGCGGAGCGCTTTCCCATCGAGGTCCGCAGCCTCGACCGTCTGCTCATCCGCCACATGAAAGCCTTTTCCAGCGAGAGGCGCATCGATTGGCGGATCGTCCTCAGGGCAGACGCCGTCCCTGCGGCGGAGCGCGATCATAGCCGCGACTGGGCCAACCTGCAGCGGGTGGTGCGCTCGGCGCTGCCAGGGGTGAAGAGCGAGCTCGCCGCCGCAGCGCACCACGTCCTTCTCACCAATCCGGGCCTCCTCGCCCGTTACGGGCAGCTCGATCTGCTCACCGAGCTGATGCAGGAGACCGGCCGCGAGAGCGGCTCGCCGGGCCTTTGGGTGCTCATCCCATCCGATGGGCAGCAGCAACGGCCGATCCTGGACGGTCACCCGGTTCCTCTGTTCACCAGCGCCCAGTGGGCGCGCATCCCGGAGCTGTGGATTGCAGCCCATCAAGCCGAGGCGATCGCGTCCTGAGTCGTTGCGATGGGAGATTCACCACGGCGGCACAAAGAGCACTAGTACCCTGTTTCCGCCAATCTTGCGGCGATTGCTGCGGCCCTCGTAGGAGCGGCCTTGGCCGCGATCGGCGCCTGCGTTCGGCAGTGCGTCTGTGCCTTGCGGCAGGCGCTGCGGTCGCGACCAAGGTCGCTCCTACACAGGGGGAGCAGCTTGGCGCGCGGTAGGAGCGGCCGGGCCACGCGCCTGTATCCGCAAGGTTCGTTGAAATGAGGTACCACGGAAGACAATGAAACAAGAAGACGTCTGCCACACAGCGTCATCCCGCTGGCTGACTCCAGCGGTGGATGAAACCGGCGACCTCTGCCTTGCTCGTCTCTCCGCGTGCGACGGCGAGCACCATGTCGGCAACGTCGTCCTCCGGGGCGTCGAAGTCGTACCCGTTCAGCGCAAGAAAGACGAGCGCAGCGACAACGCCGACGCGCTTGTTGCCGTCCAGGAAGGGATGGTTCTTCACGAGATGGAAAAGGTAGGCAGCTG
>JARRNE010000435.1:0-3429 GCA_037385305.1 Chromatiaceae bacterium
TGGAGGGCGGCAACATGGCCTGGCCCTACCCGCGGGAGAAATAGAAACCACTACCCAATCCCCCGGGCTGCCCCTTCGGCTCTCAGACCGAGGAGCGGTCTCTGCGCACATGGGCCTTCTCGCCGGCCTTCTCGCCCCCCAGCCCTCACCCTTGCTGCCGGTGTCCGGCAACAGGATGCGCCCGACAGAGCTGTCCGTCACGATAATTCACGCGCACCGCTCCCCGGGGGCGCCCCGGATCTCAAGTGGTGCGCGACTCGCGCTCTCGGTTGGCTCAATCGGTCTCCTTCCTGCTCAGACTACACTCATACTCCAGGTTGTAATGCCCGAACACCTGGTTGGCCTCCCGCGAGAGCTCTTCGAAGATCTCCAGCGGCTCCTCGCCCTTCGCGATGCGCTCGTCAACCAGTGCCTCGAGGATTTCTCTGAAACTCTGTGCCATGGTGCACCTCCTCTGCCTTTGTGCCCCTTAATGCGAGGCGACCTTCTTCCTCGGCATATTTGCCGTCTTTGCGCTTAGATATTCGGCAAGCTCCTTGGCGCTCTCCACCAGATCCACCAAGGATGAACCGTAATGACTGACGACTTCGTTGCCATTTGCACCCTTCTGTCTTTACAGCTCCTTATATGTGGCATAGCACGCCCCGATGACTTTCGCGGTGGTAAGTCGCCTCTTGTTGACCCTCGTCACCCTCCGCCTCGTTATCCTGTGTTGGCAGCAAAATCGCATTGACGCAGCGCGAATACCGGAGTCCGCCTGACTCACCCCGGCGCAGGAAGACCGGCAGCAAGCTGCCTCACGCCCTGACGCCATCGGCGGAACACCCTTGCTGGCTACTCTGGGGGCGCTCCCGCCTCTTCAGGACGCGGCCGAAAGGCATCCGCCTGCCGTCTGGCCCGGGCGATCTCTGCGTGGGTCATGTGTCGGGCGAGCACGGCAAGCCCTTTCTGCGCGTCCCGAACCCCTTGGTCGGCGGCGAGACTCCACCAAAGATAGGCACGGACATAGCTTCGCCTCACGCCGTCGCCGTTGGCGTAGGCGAGGCCCAGATTGTATTGTCCGTCCGGATCCCCTTGGTCGGCGGCCTTGCGAAACCAGTGCACCGCCGTCGACTTGCTCTTCCTGACCCCCTGCCCAGCCGTGTAGGCCACACCCAGGGCATTCTGGGCCACGGCAAGGCCCTGCTCCGCGGCCTTGCGATACCAGCGGGCCGCCTCGGCGAGCTCGCGTCGCACGCCCCTACCCTTCCCGTATGCAACGCCCAGGTTGTACTGGGCCGCGGCGAACCCCTGCTCCGCGGCATTTCGGTACCACTGGGCAGCGGCGGCGGCGTCGCGGGGAACCCCCTGGCCGCGCTCGAGCATGAGCCCCAAGTTGTACTGGGCATCCGGAAATCCCTGCTTGGCAGACTTGCGGAACCAACGGGCGGCCGCGGCCACATCCTGCTTCACGCCTTCCCCGTTGAGGTACATACCTCCGAGGTTGTTCTGGGCGGCTGGGTCACCCTGCTCGGCTGCCTTCCGAAACCAGCGGGCGGCCTCGGCATCGTCCCGCGGAACCCCCTCGCCGGTACCGTACATGACCCCCAGGTTAAACTGGGCCCCGGCGTCCCCCTGCTCTGCGGCCTTCTGGTACCATCGGGCGGCCTCCGCCCTATCCCTGGGGACACCACGCCCGCCGTCGTAAAGGAGCCCCAGGCCATATTGGGCGCCGGCAAAACCTTGCTCAGCCGCCTTGCGATACCATTTGACGGCTTCCGCATCGTCCCGCCGTACTCCCTTGCCCTCCAGGTACAGTTGCCCCAAATTCGCCTGGGCAATGGCACTGCCCTGGTCGGCGGCCCGGCGCCACCATCGGGCTGCCTCAGCGTAATCTTGCGACACACCTGACCCGAGGTCGTACATGGTCCCGAGCCATTCCTGGGCATAGGTCGACCCATGTTCGGCGGCCTTGCGGCACCACCGGGCCGCCGGAGCGGCGTCCTGCAGCAGGCTAACGATCTTTTCGCGAAAGGTGCCTTGGACGAAGTACAGGCAAAGCGCATCCTCGGCCCGGAAATCCCCCTGCTCGGCGGCCTGCTCGTACCAGTGAAGGGCCTCGATATTGTCCTGGGGAACGCCCTCCCCCTTTGCATACATGTCGGCCAGCTGAAACTGGGCCGCTCGGTCACCCTGCTCGGCGAGACGCCGAAAGATGTCCTGGGCCTTTGCGTAGTCGCCATTCGCCCGGGCCTTGAGGCCAATCGCCCGGTCCGCCTCCCAGAGTGCATCCAGGACGCGGTTCCGATTCGTGTGGCCTGGCGCGGAAACGGCTGCCAGCCGGACAAAGTCCCCGCCGTCGAACGGATCCGTCGGGCCGAGCGGGTCAGCTACAGCCCCCGCGAGCTGCGCTTGCCCGCCGACACAGACAAAGAAAACAAGCGCCAACCAGAAACGGCTGCGGCGTCGATCCATATCCCCGCCAGCATTCCAGCCCTTCAACAACGTCTTCCCCCGCCGGTCGATTGGGCGCCATTGCCAACGGTCGCCGATACCAAAATTGTACCAACGCCCTCATCTCTGCGCCGGACGGGATGTGCCCATGCATTCGCGGATTGCGCCACGTCGCGCGTGGTGGCGACCTCTGTCATCCCCCAGAACCTTTTCCAAGTACCCGGGAAGAGGCCTAACGAAGGCCCTGGTAGGCTCCCGTACCGAGCTTGTCGGGCCGACCCGACGATCAGTCCCGCGGCCTGGCCGGGCACACAACGTGCTGATGTATCCGCTAACCGCCCAGACGCCAAAAGGAAGGCCCGACTATGACAGCTCACGCCTCTCGTGTCCCGCTTTCCGCGGCCGTGCACCTCCTGCTCGGCGCATCCCTGCAGGCCCGCCCCGTCGCATACACATCGGAGACCTGGGGGCAATTCCGTGGAGAGACCGCATGATCCGGGCGAAAGCCACCGCGCTGATCGCCATGCCACCACGGCCGGTCTTCGAGTTCGTGGCGATCGATTTCTTCAGGAACTACCAGCGCTGGTCCCCGGAGGTCGTTGCCCTGCGGCAGCTGTCGGAAGGGCCAGTGGGGCTGGGCACCACCGGCCGCCAGGTGCGCATCGATCACGGGCGGCGGACGGATGCGAGCTTCTGGGTTTCCGTTTTCGAGCCCGAGAGACGGATCGCCTTCGAAGGCATATCGGAGCCGTTCGCCATCAGCTATCGGCTCGACGACATGGGGGACGGCACCCGACTGACGTTCGAGTTCGAGCTGCCCCGGCTCGCGCTCTATATGCGACCATTCGAGTGGCTGATCCGCGGCGGCGTGCAGGACGCCGCGGAGCGGATCGTCCGCAACATCAAGGACCTGATCGAGGCAGAGGCCCCGAAGGCGCAGGGTGTTTGATCGTTCATCGCGGATGCCGCTCCACCCTCCGTACTTCGCCCCTCTGC
>JARRNE010000436.1:0-4074 GCA_037385305.1 Chromatiaceae bacterium
AATGCCAACCGATATCGGCGAAGCTCACGGTACCCGTGGAGAGTCCCCCCACGGGCAGCGTTGTGCTCTCGTCTCAGTCGTCGCTGATGCCAGGCTCACCGACCGGTGCAGCCCATCAACGCGCGGACCGTGCTGCAGTAGCGGGTACTGGGCGCGGACAGCCGGCGGGGGCGACACTGCCAAGCGCGTCCGCTCGGTTTGCTGCCCCTGCGCCCCTTGGGACCGCGCATCCGCCCTGCGCTGTCTTAGCGATCAAGCCGCCGTCGGTTCCTTGAGGTCTTCAGGGGTCGAGGGTACCGTCGGCGGTCCTGGCCGTTTCCGCCCCCGCGCGTCGGCCGGTCGAGTTCGACTATTTCCTGAGCGCTCGTGGATCAGGTGCATCAGTTGCCCTGGCTGCTGGTGCCCGTCTTCAGAGACTCCGCACGAAGTTGGGAACCGACCGCGTCTGGAAGCAACACTGGCCTGGGCGGGTGTAATAATCCCGCAATCCGTGTGGTCAGGTCGGTGGCGGAGGGATGGGCGGTAGCTCCGCCCCATTCCCAGGGGCGGCAGGAGCGGCGATGCGCCCGACGAAGATGTAGTAGGGCACGCGCAGGTCGGGCAGATAGGGTACTGCTCCCCGGCGTTCGATACACCGGTGCTCCGGCACCAGCTGCCGCAGGCGCTGCAGGTGGTCGGGCGTCAGGCGCACGCCATCGTGCGCAAACCCAAGGGGCCATAATAGGCGAGTGAACAGGCCGTGCCTCACCCCGCCGGCCTGCGGCCGCGCGGCTGAGACGTAAAAATCGACGGCGCCCAGCTGCCCGTTCGGCTTGAGCATCGCGAGGGCGTTGATGCGGTCCACCAGCCCCGCCTTGAGGGCTTGGAAGTTGTCCGCCTTCAGGTACTCGGGACAGCAGGTTTCGGTGTACCGGCCGCGGGCGTAGAGCGTCCGGAAGTAATTGGTCCAGACCGGGAGCTGCCGGAAGACGTACTCGACGGATTCGCGCACGAACCCGGCCACCCCCTGCACGTGCTGCTGCTGGACCTGCTTGCGCTGGGGGTGGGGCACCCCGAGCATGCTCATGGTGATCTGGCGCGAGAGCGTCCAGTTCACCTCCGGCTTCCACATGAGGGGACTGACCCGGGTGTCATAGAGCAGGCGCTGGTCCTCCAGGGACCGGGCCTCCAGCAGCTCGGCGACGCTTGCGGCGAAGCGGGGACGGACCTTCATGTAGGCATGAAACAGCCGCGCCGCCGCACCCGAGAGGCCGTAGAAATAGAAGCTTCCCCGCGGGTCGGCGAACCAGTCGGTGCGCTTGTCCCAGTAAGCACGGGCGAACAGGGAGAGCTGGTCCCGCAGGACTCGGGTGTAAAGGGCGCGGAAGCGCTTGTGTGAGCCCGAGCCGAAGACCGCGAAGAAGTCATCGAACTCCAACAGGCGGATTCCCGTGAGCTTCAGCTCCAAGAGGGCCGTCTGGCGGGGATTCGCGTCCACGGCATGGACAAGGCAGGGACTGGTGAGGGCGTAGTCGAGCACATTGCACCCTGCGCTCGTGATCACCAGGAGGGTGTCCCCAGGGCGGAGGTTGAGGGCAGTCCGGTCCACTGCCGGGTCTTCCCAGCAGCTGTTGTAGACCAGCGACCGCGAGTAGAGGGCGTCGAAGATGATCTGATCGAATCGGTCGCGGCGGGTGTGCACGCGTTTCAGTGGAGTCTCCCCCAGGAGTATCGGGCTGGAACTTAGCCGCGGGAGCATATAAGGAAGCTGTGACGGGCGTGTGACCTTCTTGCGGCACCCAGGTTTCGGCCGGCCGCGCCCCAGGCCTCAGGCACAGGCTTCAGGCAGCCATAGCCGCTTCACATTGCTCTTTCGGCTTGACCGGAGGGCCAGGTTTGCACCCCCGCGGTTTCGGGAGCAGGGATTTTGCCTTCAAGCGTACCTGTTGGTATCCGGCAGTCCGGTGCCGGCGCCTCCGTGACGGAGAGATTGCGGTTTTGCGAATACCAATTGGCTGCTCAGGCACAGGCTCTGACGATGTCCAGCCCCAGGGCGTTGGATACCCGCCCGCACAGCTCTTCCGGGGTCCGGGAGATGATCTCCGCCGGGACCCCGATCTTCACCGTGAGCCGTTCGAGGTCCTCGAAACCGTAGGAAACCATGAAGGGGTGCATGCCGGACCCAACGGCGGCGACGAAATCCTTTCGCTCGTCGCCACAGGCGTAGCTGCGGGCGGGGTTCACCATGTAGCGCTCCCGGGCGGCCCGGAAGTGCGAGGTCTTTTCGTCCCCGAGGGGGATATGGACGAGAAAATCCAGGGAGGCTAGGTCGACGCCGTGGCGCAGGAACAGACGGCGCAGCGTCTCCTCGGGCTCGTTGGTGATATTACGGGTGACCAGCCCCACTCGGATATCGGGGGCGGCCATGAGTCGCTGGATGAGGGCTTCGATGCCGGGGTAGAGCCGGGCCTCCTCCCGGTAGACGTCCGTCAAGGTGGCGACAAGCTGGCCGCGGCGCTTCGTCCCGATCTGCCGCTTGAAATTGTTGGGGAACTCCTTTAGCCCGCCCAGGTACTTGAAGAGGTGGCGCCGCTTCTGGAACCGCTCCAGGTCACCGATATCCATGCCGTGGTGGGCGAAGGTCTTGTCGATGGCCTCGAAGGCATCGATAGTGGTTCCATCCGCATCCAGGATCACCAATCGCTCGTCGCTGAACATGCTTGCGTCTCCTGCGCGGGCGGTGGCGCAGGACTCAGCGTTGAGATGGTCGCTCAGCTCCGAGGGGTTGCCCCGCCTCGCTGTGGGTCCCGTCATCCCGCCAGCGCATCGGCTCTGTCTGTCCGCTCCCAAGGCGGGTCGAGGTCCGTGCGGCCCATGTGTCCATAGGCCGCCAGGCGCTGATAGAAGCGGCCCTGGTGGAGGACGCGTTGGCGGCGCAGATCGAGCTCCCGCAGGATGGGGGCGACGCGGAAGTCGAACGCGTTCCTGGCTCGCCTGCTGAGCTCGACGTCGTCGAAGCGGCCGCTATTGAAGGTGCGCACGTGCACGCTGACCGGGCCCGGCAGGCCGATGGCGTAGCTCAGCTGGACCTCGCACTCGTCCGCCAACCCGGCGGCCACCAGGTTCTTGGCCGCGTATCGGGCCGCGTATGCCGCGGATCGGTCGATACGGGAGGGGTCCTTGCCGCTGAGGGCGGCGCCGGAGTGGCGGGCGAACTCCCCGTAGGTATCCACCTGGTTCTTTCGCCCCGTCAGTCCCGCGTGCCGGGCTGGGCCGCCGACCAGGAAGCGGCGGTCGGGGTTCACGAAGATCCGTGTGGCCGCGTCCGGGCGCACGGGCTCGCCGGCGAACACCGGCTCGATCACGCTCTGCCGCAGGTCGTCGGTGATCGTACGGGAATCCGGGGCGCCCTCCGCAGAGACCGCTGCGATCAGGGCGATGCTGTGAATTCGGGAGGGTCGGCCCTGCCGGAATTCGACCCCGACCTGGGTCTTTCCGTCGGCACACAGGTAGGTCACGAGGCGATCCCGGCGCACCTGGGTCAAGCGGATGGCGAGGCGGTGGGCAAGGCAGATCGGCAAGGGCATGAGCAACTCTGTCTGGCTGCAGGCGTAGCCGAAGACCGTGGCCTGGCTGCCCGCCAGCATGGTATCGAGCTCGTCGGAGGCGAGCGTGCGTTCGTCGCGCCCGTCGTATTCGTCCGGGGGGGCCTGGGAGAGGCTGGTGATGACGGTGGTGTCCTCGGCGGAGAACTCTTCGGGCGTGTAGCCGATATATCCGATCGTTCGCCGGGCGACGTCGGCCACGTCCACGGTGCCCGCCGAGGCGAAGCGAGTGGCCACGAACAGCACCCCCTTGGCGACCGCACACTCCGCCCGGACGAGGGAAAGGGGGTCTTGGGTCAGATAGGCGTCCACGATGGCGTCGCTGATGATGTCGCTCAGCTTGTCTGGGTGACCCTCGGTGACCGATTCGGACGTGAAGACGAAATCGTCCTGTGTCATGCGGTCTCTCCTGCTTGCAAGGCCGTGAGGCGCTCCGTCGTCGATCGACTGGCTCCAGTCTTGAGCAGCTCGTTGGCCAGCAGGGGGGCCA
>JARRNE010000437.1:0-3422 GCA_037385305.1 Chromatiaceae bacterium
GCCCAGAATCCCTTCAATATCAACGCCTAGGGATGTTTTCGGGTAGAGTGCGCATTTCGGCGAACGTGACCGCCCGTTTCGGTGATCGTGACCGTCTGTTACGTCCCGATTTCTCTCAGGAGAAGCGTTCCGACCTATCCGGGGTGAGACAGAGGGAGGCGTCCCGCACAAATCAAGGAGGACTGCGCTCCTCAATCTGTGCGGGATGAGGATCGCTTAGAAGGGCAGTGGGTCGTTCCCGGGACGATCTGCGAGGTCATCGAACAAGTCAGACTGAGCGGAGCGGTCGAGACGGGCGACATGGCGCCTGATCTGTACGAAATAGATGCTTTCCAAGGCGCCGACCATGGCATAGAGGGCCTCGACGAGCGCAAAGGCCGCCTCGTCGGAAAGCGTCTCGGGGAGCAAGGCTCTCAGATCGGATTCAAGGCTCATATCGGATTCATGGTTCATTGCAACACCTCGATGGCCTCGTGGATCAGATCGTCAGGCAAGTGGTTGAGGCCTTTGGGCACGGCCAGACGCATGGCGGTCTGGATCAGGCGCCCGGCCTGGCGCGGCAGCCCCCGGGAGGCCTGACGCAGGAGCTCCATGGCCGAATCGGAGAGCAGCGTATGGGTCGCGCCGGCGTGCTGCAGGCCATGCTCGATGAGGTGCTTGAAGCGCTCGCGCTCGGCGACGGGCGCCAGGTGCAGGCGCACCTGGATGCGGCTGGCCATCGCCGCATAGGGGGCCCGATCGAGGGTCTGGGCCAGGCCCGGCTGGCCGAGCAGCCAGACGGTCATCAGGTCACGGGAATCGAAGGCAAAGTTGAGGAAAGCCGGGAAGTCGCGGAAGAACTCCACCGGCAAATGCTGTGCCTCGTCGATGACCCACACCGGCAGGACATTGCGTGCATCGGCCAGCTCCTGGATCCGCGCCTTGATGGCACGCCACAAGGAGGCGCGGCGATATGCCGGCTCCAGACCCAGAGCGATGGCCAGGTTGCGATATAGATCCAGGCGTGAGAAGTCGGTCTCCGCCAGGTAAATGAGCTGATAGCGATGCGGATTGAGGCTGGCGGCGAGTACCCGCAGGGCCGCGGTTTTCCCTACCCCCGCTTCGCCGGTGAGCAGGCCCACACCAGGGCTGTCGAGCAGCCACTCAAAGCGCTGCTTAAGCAGTGCCAACGCCCCGTCGTCCCACAGCTCGGTGGCCGCCTTGCCCAAGGGCGGGTGTTTCAGGCCGAAGTGTTGCAGATACATCAGCTTTTCTCCTCTTCGCTGTCGCCGTAATACTCGCGGTAGGCCAGCTCCACGGCATCGAGCTCGGCGGGTGTGCTGTGGGCGGCTGGCTCGGCGGGTTCGGGCTTGTGGCGCTTGCGATTGACATTGGCCACGGCATCCAAGGGCGTAGCTGCACCGAGTGCTTGCCCCTGCTCGTCTTCGACGCCGTGCACCTGCCCGGTGTGGGGATCGACGACAAGTACCACGCGCTGACCGGACAGCTCGTAGGGCACCTCGAAGCGATCGCCCTGAAAGGAGACAGTCCCGTCCTTGCGCACCTTGCGCGCGAGACGGTGATAGAACAGCTCATCGAGGTGGGCGGCGCGTTGCCCCAAGGTGCGGATATGGGGCAGATCCTGGCGATAGCGTTTCAGCGGCGTGCGTCCCTGCAGACCGGCGTGTGCTGTTCGGTGATAGACGCACTCGATCCACGCCCAAAGGCGTGCGTTCAGGTCGCTCAGATCTTGGATCCGACCGAGATCGAGCTCGCTCAAAAACTGATCGCGAAAGGTGCGGTGCCAGCGCTCGAGCTTGGCCTTTCCCTGCGGACGATACGGACGGCAGTAGACCAGATGGATGTCCAGCCGGGCACAGATCCCCTGCAGCGTCTTGGCGCGATAGGCGCTACCGTTGTCGATCACCAAGCGCGTGGGCCGTCCCCTTTTCAGGACCGCCTGTTTGAGCACCCCCTCGATGTCCAGAGCACCTTCACCGGGGCAGAAGGCACTGTGGGGGATCAGGCGTGAGGCATCGTCCATCAAGGAGACCAGATAGGCCTTGCGCAGGGCTCCGGCGATGGGGACCTTGGGGCCATGCATGACGTCGCCGTACCAGATATCCCCGGCATGCTCGGCCTCATAGGCGCGGTATTCCTCCGGCTCGCTGGCCGAGCCGGGGATTCGCGACAGACCATGGCTCTTGAGCAGACGGTGGACGCTCGAGCGCGGCAAGGCGTCCTTGGCCACCGTGCCGCGTTGCTCGAGCAGGCAGCGGATCCGATTGATGGAACGGCGCGGGTTCTCGCGTTTGGCTGCCAGCACGGCCGCCTGGATCTCGGGGGGAAGCTTCGATTGCCCGCGGTCGGCACGCGGGCGCGGCGCCAGGGCCTCGATGCCACCGCGGCGCCAGGCATAGTACCAAGCCTCGATCGTCTTCTCGCTGATACGGCTGTTGCGCGAGCCGGGAATGTCGTAATCGCGGGCGGCCAGCTCCCGGATGGTGGCCTTGAGCTCGCCACGTTCCAGGTGCCCACGGCTGACCAGCGCGCCCAGGACCGAGTAACGGAACAGGGCCACGGTATGGATTTCGTGCATCGGATTCTCCTGTGTCTGATTGGAGCGCACAGGAGAAACCAACAGGCTCGGCGGCGGGAGGGGCAACCTCTGTGGGATGCCAGTATCGGCGTTTACAGCCTTTCCCACCGCCGTTTCGGATCAACGCATCACGGAACGTCCACCCCGTCGTGCTCAAGCCAGGCCATCGCCTCGCTCAACGCCATGCGCTCAAAGCAGGCGCTCCAGAAACCCGGCAAATTCACCGCTCGCCCCAGATCCGCAAATCGGCTGCGCAGGTACAAGCCATGCTCGGCAAAGTGTGCCTTCAGCCACTGCCACCAGCGCCCCACCGTGCGCCGGCTCGGTGCGTACGCTCGCGCCACCTCACGCAACGACGCCCCGGCGAGCAGCCGCTCCAACACCGCCTGCTGGGCTTTCCACAGATACTGCCGCCAGGGTGGCACACAGGTCGGTAGCCGCGAGCAGGTGCTGCGACAGTGCAGGCACAGAAAACGGGGAATGAACAACGCCTCCAGCGCGAAGGCCATACCCTCCCCGGGTGGGGCTTTGCGTTCATAGTGGCCATGGCGGTGCATGCCCGCTTTTGCACAGCACGGACAGCGCTCGGGGCGGTAGGCCTCTGGATCGTTCTCAAGGCACTTGAGGTGTTGCTCTACCGAGTCAATTCCTGGCACGATGCGGGCCATAGGCCGGTCTCCTCTGTCGTCGCGATATCGTTTTCACATGCCACGATAATAAAGGACGACCGGCCTATCTTTTCCCGCTTCTGTGCCGGAATCTACGAGGGAAGTTTTCCAGATCTGTCCTGACGGACCTTGGGATATGCCCGCCGGGAACGCCCAACGGAGGGAACGACGTTACA
>JARRNE010000438.1:0-8575 GCA_037385305.1 Chromatiaceae bacterium
GCCACCCCAGAGAACCAATACGGGACAAAGTCGGTCGCTGCCGCCATGGCCGTTTCCCTCTCCCGGAGCAGAAGGCGATTCGGGGCGCGCTACGCACGACGTCCATGGCCACGGTCTACTCGAGAGACTGGTAGTAGTCTATCAAGATCTGGGCCACCTCCGGGCGGGAGAACTCGGGGGGTGGGGCGATCCCATTACTCAGCATCTCGCGCACCTTGGTGCCGGATAAGAGCACGAAGTCATCCTTGGTGTGATCCGGGGCCTCGCGCATCATCACCACCCGGTTCAGCTTCTTCGAGTAGGCTGTGTGGTCGGCCTTGAAGATCTCGATCTCCAGGGCGCCCTGGGGCACCTCCTCGTCGAAGATGGTCTGGGCGTCGAAGGCGCCGTAATAGTCGCCGACACCGGCGTGGTCGCGACCGATGATGAAGTGCGTCGCGCCCATGTTTTGACGGAAGTAGGCATGAAGCACCGCCTCACGGGGACCGGCGTACAGCATGTCGAACCCATAGCCCGTGACCATGGCACTGTTAGGCGGGAAGTAGAGCTCCACCATCTTGCGAATGGCGGCGTCGCGCACCGGCGCCGGAATGTCGCCCGGCTTCAGCTTGCCGAGCAGCATATGGATGACAAGGCCGTCGCAGTCGAGCCGCTCCATCGCCATGTGGCAAAGCTCCTCGTGCGCCAGGTGCATCGGGTTGCGGGTCTGGAACGCCACGACCCGCTTCCAGCCCCGCTCGGCGATCTCGTCGCGAATCTCCACCGCCGTGCGGAAGGTATCCGGGAAATCGTCCTGAAAATAGGAGAAGTGAAGGACTTGAATCGGCCCGGATACGGCGAAGCGCCCCTGACTGTGGAAGGTCTTCACGCCAGGGTGCTCCGTGTCCTGGGTTTGGTAGACCTTGTCGGCCATGAAGGCCATCTGGTCGTCGGCGACCTCCTCGACGGCCTCCACATCCATCACCGCAAGGACGGGGTTGCCTTCCATGTTGGGGTCCCGCAGTGCGATACGCCGCGCGCCCCGGACTGCGTCCGGGTTATCAAGCAGGCACATAACGGGCACCGGGAAGAACCTCCCGTCGCTCATGCGCATGCTCTCGCAGGTGCCCATGGCATCGGCCAGGTTCATGAACCCCTTCAGGGGGCTGAAGTAGCCGCCGCCCATCATGACCGCGTTTCCGGCGGCCTGAGAGCTGATCACCACGGCTGCCAGGCTTTCCGCCTCGTGCATCAACTCGTGGTGCTTGTCCGGCTCATAGACAAACAAGGGTTGCAATACGTCGGAACCGACTGGTTTGATCATCTTCTGCCTCTCCGTACGACCCGGTCTACGCGCGCTTTCGGGAGGTGCTGGCGCGGAACGAGCCCTGTTGCGAAAGGGGGGAGCATCGCGCTGCGAAGCAAGCCGCAGTCTCGGTGATCCGGAGGTGCCTGCTCGAACTGGCTGGCGACAACTTGAGGTCAGAAAGGCCCGTCAGATCTGGGGGGCCGGACAGGGGTTTCGCGCCGCCGCTGAGAACACCCTCCCGGGGCATGCCTAACGGTAGCGGGACCGGCACCCCCGGGACCGCGCAAACATTATCACAGTCGCGGGGACGTGCCCCCAAGGTTGTTCTTATAGGCGGACAAAATTCCCTTGGTGCCCGACATATACCCTTCCATCCGAGTTTTCGGCTCCTGCCGGGCCGGCGACGCCCCGCCGGGGCAGACATCCTGGCCGGGCGGAGTGTCTCGCCCGGCCTAAGCTGCCCGACCTGCCAGATTTCGGATACACTTCGCGGAGATCTTTCTTCCTTCACGCCGCTGTTGGGGAAATCGCATCCTAGGTACGATAGGATGCAACGAATGCCATTGATTGCCTGTTCTCCGTAAGCATTGCTAGGACCCCTGTGCGAGCCATGCCTTACTTCGTCTACAAGCTCGTTACGTGAAGGACGTCACGAGATGCCGGGCACACAATTTCGCATGATTTTCGCCAAGGACGAGGCTGAGGCCGAAAAGCTCCTATCGACCCCGCGCGACGACCGAGTCATCGGCGAGGACTAGCGCCCTGAGGACCGCTCATCCAGGGAGCAAGGCGCACCTTTCTGCGGTAGAGATCGGCATTGGGCGCGGGAAGGTCGATGAATATCCCGACATGTTAGCCTGGCGCTGGAAATGACTGATTCGAACATCGAGAGATCGTCAGCCCGCGCGCACTATGCGCAACTCCTCGATCAGTGCCATGACATGGCATTGATCTTCAGCAACACCCAGCTTAACGAACTGTTTGAGCAGGCTGGCAAGGCCCTTCTGGGATTTGCCGAGCGGGCGCAAGACGACTCCATGCAAGGACGCTTCTTCGAGGCCATGGGGGCGATTCAGCGGCAGCGCGCGGAGATCGAGCGCGCCTTCCGCCAGGATGTCGGCAACGGCTTTGAGAATTTCGGCAGGATCAACCCTCCGTCGGAAACTGGCCGCGAGGTCAGAGGGGCCAACGGCGAGATCGAGCTGTCTCTCGTCGACCCAGAGGAAATGGAGGAGTCCGTCGCCGCCGAAAACCTGATCATTCGTGCGAACGCCACCTATTTCCCGGAGCTGTACGCACTCAGCCAGCGGCTGGCAGTCGTCAACGGCGGCCGGAGTCTGAAGGACTACGAAATCCCCACCGGTCCGAGCCACCTTGTCAACAGCTTCCGTCGCTCCATCAAGATCCTTGACATCGACGTCAAGGTAAAGGTGATCCTCTACGCATTATTCGACAAATTTGTCGTCAGGGAGATAAAGACCGTCTATGACGAGTACAACAGTACTCTCAAGGCAGCGGGAATCTTGCCGAACCTGAAGCCTGTACCTTTGAGGCCAGGGTCGGGAGCGTCGCGCAGCAGCAAACCGCAGACCCAGGAAAGAGTGGCGCAGACCGAATCCGAGGTGGGAGACAGCGCCACACCGCAGGCAGCCGCCGGGCTGCGGCAACGGCAGGCCGGTGCTGCGCTCGCCGAAGAGCTGTTCGATGCAGTTCTGGATCTGATGTCGACTCGCGGTCGCGGGAGGACGCGCAGGGCCGGCCGGGGCACCGTGGCTGCGGATGGCGGTCCCCCTTCGATCTCGTCGGCCCAAGTCGTATCGACCATCACCCAGCTTCAAAGCCGCTCCACCGGGACTTCGATCTCGATGGTGGCGCCCGTGGCGGACATTCCCTACCTCGAGGTCGATGCCGAATTCATCGACAGGGTCAAGGAAGCCCTGGATCAGGAGCGGGAACAGATCTTCGCCCAGGTCGACCGGGACAAGCTCGCCCCCGTCGACGGCGATTTGATTGACCTCATCGGCATGCTGTTCGAGTACATGCTCAACGATCCCGTTCTGCCGAACCTCGCCAAGGCGCTACTCAGCCATCTGCATACACCCTATCTGAAGGTTGCCCTGATCGACCGTCGCCTGCTCGTGAACGCGGACCACCCCGCACGCCGTCTCCTGGATCAGATGGTGGAAGCCGGCAGCGCCTGGGTCGATGAGGCCAATCCCCAGCGCGGCATCTTTCCCGCCATGCAACGGGTTGTGGACCGGGTCTTGAGAGAGTTCACCGACAACATCGGCCTATTTGATGAGCTCTTGGCCTTTTTCGAGCACGCAATGGCGGAGCAAGAACGCAGAACCGCCACAACCGAGGAGCGAACCCAAGAAGCGGCGCGCGGACGCGAGGCACTGCAGCTTGCCAAGCAAAGGGCGACGAGCGAGATCCGGGGGTTGATTGAGCCGGCGGCCCTGCCCGAGCCCGTCGTTTCCTTCCTGAGCAAGGCGTGGGTGGACCAACTCGTCTTCATACTTCTCCGAGACCCGGAGGAAGATCGCGGCCAAGCCTGGCAACAGGCCGTGCAGACCGCGCGGGATTTGGCCGCCTTGTTCGAGCCGCAGCTCAGCGCAGCTGAACGCGAGACACGGAGCGAAGGCATGCCGCAACTGCGGCAGCGTATCGTGGAAGGCGTCCAGCGTATTGGCAGCTACACACCGGCCGCCGTGGACAGCCTGTTTGCGTTGCTGGACGCTCCGGAAACTTGGGACGCAGAAGTCAACGAAGCGGTCACCGCTGTGCCCTCAACGGCAGAATCCTCCCTGACCGAGGTCGTCGCCGGTTCCGTGGCGGGACCGGAGGACATCGCGGCAACACCGGCGATGATCTCCGAACAGGAGCAGGAGGTCATCCAGCGTCTGCGCAAGATGAAGTTCGGAACCTGGTTTGAGTTCAGATCAGAGACGGGCGGCAACCCCCGCAGAATCAAGCTCTCGTGGCTTAGCCCGCTGACAGCTACCTGCATGTTTGTCGATCGGTCGGGGATGCAGGCGGAGATCAAGACGCTGCAGGAGCTTGCCCGGGAGATCCTCGCCGGCAGCGCCAAGATCATTCCGCGACCGAAGCATCCCTTTATCGAACGCGCCCTGGTATCCATCCGCAAGATGCTGCAGGGAGAAGAGGGCGGCAGCATCGCAGACTCCGGGCAGAAGGAGAGTCACTCGGATGATGCACCCGCCGGTGCCACTTAACCACCGCAGGACACCAGAGAGCGGTTGCCTGAGCAGAGCTCGCATTTAAGTGCCGGCCGGGCAAACCCACGGAGGCGACGACTAAGGACGAGCCCCCCGCTGAGCCGCGAGCGATCTCGAAGAAGCGGCGCCGATCGGCATTGGTCCCCTTCCCGTTGCCTTTTCGGCGATGTTCAGCGGGATCGACTGCGAGGCACACAGCAGCTGGTCCCGCGCGGGCCCGTCGTTGCCCTTCAAGCTCTTGGCCACTTGGTATGCCCAAGCCCCATACCGGATCGAAACCCGGTAGACATCGGGTTGCTCATGCCCGAATTGCATTTCTTTTCCGATTACGACAACGACAACGATAACGTTTGTATTCCTTGTGCAAGTTATTGTTGATTCGTTGCTAAGGCGATTGCCGGAAAATCCCATACCAGATTGCGCAGGATTTTCGTTCGCCCTCAAGGAGCGACGGCGGGAGCATAGCCGGGCTATGTGACTGCCGGCGTGACGCCGAAGGGGGGCGAAAGGACCAGCAAGGTGGTATGGGATTTGACAGAAATCGCCTAAGATCCGGCGGATGTCCGCTCGGCCCACAGGAACTGGAGGACCTTACGAACATACTGCTGCGTCTCCGGATACGGCGGAATACGATATCCATACTTGATGACCGCATTCTCTCCCGCGTTGTACGCCGGCATCAGCTGCATCAATCCACTTGCCCCCGCCGACGAAACCGCAGACGGATTGTATCCCGACTCTGTCCTTATCATGGCCCGCAGAAGCTCGGGGTGGAGATTGAAGTCTCTCGCCGTCGCATCGATGAGTGCGGAGTAACGGGCCCTGCCGATTGCCAGATCCCGTGGAGAGCCCTGCACAGGGGGTGGGGCCAACCGCCGCGTGCCTGCGGCCACAAGCGTCTTGCCCTGCTCCGATACGAGCTTGGCGGCCGTCCGTCTCCATTCAAGCTCATATCTGTGCCCCTTGAGGGGCGAGTCGGTGAAGTAGACATTCCCCGCGGCGTCGACGTACTTGAAGACATCGCACCGCGCGGCGGGCGGGAAGGCCAGAAGGGCGATAAGCCCGAGCATTGCCCTGTTCATTATCCCGAACAAACAAACTCCTTTACCGGCAGCACCGCATCCGCCCAGCACGAAATGTGGGAACAGATGCGCTGCGTCAACCACCGGGGTGCCAGTGCCCTCAGCACTGCCGCTCCGCTCTGCGGCTGGTGAGACCAGTGCACCATCTCACCGAGCCGACCGGATTTCAGCGACGGGTCTCACAAAATACCCCGCAGCCCGTCTGCGAGCTCTCTGGCAGCTGCCCCGAACCCTGATCGTTTGCCGGCGGATACCGCCGCGTCGAGCAGGCGCTCATCCATCCTCGGCGTCGGACCTCGAGCGTGGCGGCGCATGGGATCCTGCTCTGCCCGAATGTCATCGCATACAAAACCGCCGCGGTTGGGGAGCACGGAGCTATTCGAAGGTCGGCCGGTCCTGGGGAAGCACTGATTCATACGGCGACCGGCAGAGCATATGCGACGACATCAGCGCCTTGCAAGGCCACGGGCGCGGTAGAACAGGATGATCAGTGCTTCCCCAGGGCAAAGAAAGCAACGCGTGTAAGGCCTGAGACGTAGGGGTCCAGGATTGGTCAGTGCTTCATTACCAAAGGCGATTAGCGTCGTGGCTCAGCTGAAAACCAAGACGGGGGTCGGGTACGGGTCGGCGGGACCCTCGGCGCCACGGAGCGCGCCGTGGAGCGTGCATGGAACGCATTTACGGCGTGTCTCGACGGCCCGGACCCGACCCCTTGCGCACAGCTGAGGGATAGCGCTAATCGCATTACCAAATGATCATGTGACCCATGGGGGATAATCGTGTTGATTTAACTCGTCATACCTTTATAATGGTTTCCGCGAAAAATAAGCGATCTTCGGGGGACACATGAATCGACGCCATTTTCTTGGTCTAGGCCTGTCTACAGTAGCGATGCCGGCATTAGCAGCGAAGAAAAAGAAAGAGGCGCGAAACCTCTCCCTCCATAATCTCCATACCGACGAAAAGATCACGCTGACATACCGTATCGGCGATCGCTATCAGCGGCCGGCGATTCATGAGTTGAGCCATTTCTTGCGGGATTATCGAACAGGAGACGTTACGGTCATGGATCCCCAGCTTTACGATCTATTGTTCCATATCAATAATCGACTCGGGGATCCGGAAGGCATATTCGAAATTGTCTGCGGCTACCGTTGTCCAGCGACCAACGCCTGGCTGCGCCGGACAACCTACGGGGTTGCGGCGCATAGCCTGCACATGACTGGACAGGCGGTGGATATCCGCCATCGGGATGCATCCAGTCGACGAATCCGAGACACGGCGCTGGCCCTCCGCCGGGGCGGCGTCGGCTATTATCCGCGCTCCGACTTTGTGCATGTCGACACAGGCGCCGTCCGACACTGGAGCAACTGACACCAACACGGTATAAGGTTTGACAGAAATCCCCTTAGAATGGTCGCCCTTGTTGTGGCCGAGCCTCTGGCCGGCGCCCGCGATACACAGCGCCTTTCTGTCCGCCTGTGCGCTGCTACTCGCGGACCCGGAAGTAGCAAGCGAGCTCCGGCAGATCGATCTCCCGAGGGATGAGCTGGACGCTGTCGTTCAGGGGGCGATCGCCGCGGAGCCGAATCTTCGCCTCGAGGGCAAGCTCCGGTATGAGCACGGTCGCCCGGCGCTCATCCTTTTCGACGATGATTCCCTCCCCGCGCCAATCCGAGTGGTCGCGAAGGTAGACGAGCTTCCAGTGATGGTTGGACAGGCGTTCCGCCCGCCGCACCGAAGCGCTGGCCCTCTCCGCCTCCCCCGACCGCCGCACAACCTCCTGGGCCGGAAGCGGCGCCGAACCTGCGAGCCAGGCCCGGATCTGTTGGTGCACCAGCAGATCCGAGTGGCGTCGCAGGGGGCTGGTGGCCCGCGTGTAGATAGATAACCCGAGCCCGCAATGAGGCTCCGGCGCGACCAATAGCCGCGTCGGCTTAAAGCGACGCCGGTAAGCGTACATCCCCGCCAGGTCCGAGGGCGCGTCGAGCTTATCAGGCGGCGGCTGCGCCGCAAAGGGAATGGGGATCTCCCGCTCCAGACAGAACCGGGCAGCGGCCTCGCCCGCCATGAGCATGGCATCGGTGACCAGGGCCCGGCTTTGGAGCCGGGGTAACGGACGAATGACCACCTCGCCGGAGCGCACCCGTACGCTAACCTCCGGGAGATCGATTTGGGCCGCATCCATCGCGTGGCGCCGCGCACGGAAGCGCCGGGTAATTCCGTCCAGCCGGGCAAAGGGTTCCTGCCCCAGCCGCTGTTCCACGAGATCGTAACTCAGCCGTTCCACCCGGACCCAGCTGGGGTGGATCTCGATATCGGACAGCTCTCCCGAATCCCCGCAGCGAAGGCCGAAGGACAAGGCGGGGGAAACTGCTTGCAGGCCGAGCCCCAGGCGGTCCGTCACGAGCGCCGGCAGCATGTTCACCGTGCGCTCCGGCATATATTGGTTTGCGCCGCGGGACCGCGCCTCCTGGTCCAGCTCGCTGTCCGTGGCGACCAGGGCAGCCACGTCGGCCACGTGCACCCATACCCTGTCACCGTCCAGGCTGATGGCGTCGTCCGGGTCGTGGTTCCCTTCGTCGTCGATCGCGTAGGCGGCCAGATGGGTTAGATCGAGGCGGGCCTCGCCGGGGAGATCCGGTACGGGCAAATCCGGATCCGCGGCGGGAAGCCCCCAGCGGGCCGGGTACGGATTGTACTCCGGAGACCAGAAGCCCGCCGCGACCAGCGCGCGATGGGCGTTCTCCGAAGTCTCCTGGTAACCCAGGGCGCCGAGGATCCGGCTGTGCTCGACCTTGCCGAGTGCGAGGCGCTCCACCTCCCCCAACCGCGCTGCGTCCTCCGGGACCGCCTCTCGCCTCTCCATGCGCGCCAAGAATGCCTTCCAGTCGCGCTCCGCCGCCGCCTGTGCCTGCTGGGCCGCTCGGTCCCGCTCGATGTCCTCCCTGGCACGCACCCTGATC
>JARRNE010000439.1:0-4382 GCA_037385305.1 Chromatiaceae bacterium
GAAGGGCAGATATCGGGAATCAGGCGACAGGGAAGCTCGCAGCCGCCGAAGCGCCGCTTACCAGGACACGCGCTGATCGAATTCGTACGCTGGCTCCGGCTGGACGAGGGAATCGCCCGGAAATCTCTCTTCATCGAAAACGATGGTTCCAGAGTCGTCGTCCTCCCATGACGGAGGTCCTCGCGCCGGCGCGGTCCGCGGTGCCGTCGCGGGCGCGCCGATGTCGCTCAGAATTCGCTGCACCGGGGCTGCCTCGGTAATGAAGGTGGTGATGCGCATCTCGGCCCCGCAGCGCATGCAGGTTAGGGGGAATGCCTCATGGATGCGGGCCAGAAGCATTGCCCACAGGTAGCGGGTGGGGCTACCACGGCACTTGCTGCTCGAGCAGGGACTCGGGCTCGGGCGTTTTCGTCCCTGCGCTGGAAATGCCGGACACCGGCCGCACCTGGGGAGGGGGAGCAGGCAGGAGGATACGGAGGCGGCGGCATGCGAGGTCTCAGCAGAGCCGAGACAATGATCGATCAGTCCAGGGAAGGCGCGACCGGGGACTACCGGCGGGTCAGGGAGCTCAGCGAAGCCTTGTGCCGCCCCCTGGCGACGGAGGACTACGTTGTCCAGACGGTCGCCGAGACCAGCCCGCCCAAGTGGCACCTGGCCCACGTCTCATGGTTCTTCGAGACCTTCCTGCTGGTCCCCTTCCTGCCCGGCTACCGATCCTTCCATCCCCGTTTCGATTACCTGTTCAACTCCTACTACGATCAGCTGACCAGCGGCTACTGGCCGCGCCCCAAGCGGGGACTCCTGGCCCGGCCGACGGTGGAGGAGGTCTATGCCTACCGCCGCCACGTGGATGCCGGGATGGTCAGGCTCATCGCCGACTGCCCGGATCGGGACTGGCCCGCAGTGGGGGCGTGGCTGCGCATCGGCCTCAACCACGAGCAGCAGCACCAGGAGCTCCTCCTCACCGACGTCAAGCACAACTTCGCCGTCAACCCTCTCCGGCCGGCGTACCGGGCGGACCTGCCCCAGGCCCCCATGGCGGAGCCGGACCGACTGACCTTCATCCCCTGCGAGGGGGGTGTGGCGGAGATAGGCGCCGCTGGCGAGGGCTTTACCTACGACAACGAGCGGCCAAGGCATCAGGTGTATCTGGAGCCCTTTGGCCTCGCAGATCGGCTGGTGACCAATGGGGAGTATATGGAGTTCGTCCAGGACGGGGGCTACGGGCATCCTGGGCTCTGGCTCTCGGACGGCTGGCAGACCAGCCGCCGGGAGGGCTGGCGGGCCCCCCTCTACTGGGAGCAGGTCGACGGCGTCTGGCACCAGATGGCCCTCGGCGGACTCCGTCCCCTGAACCCGGCGGAGCCCTTGACCCACGTGAGCTATTACGAGGCCGACGCCTTCGCCACCTGGGCCGGGCGGCGGCTTCCGACGGAGGCCGAGTGGGAGTGCTCCGCCGCGGGGCTCCCCGTCGCCGGGAATCTGGTGGAGTCGGATCGCCTTCACCCCCGGCCGGCGACGCCGGGGTGCGGGCTTCGGCAGGTCTACGGCGATGTCTGGGAGTGGACCCGGTCGGCCTATCTCCCTTATCCCGGCTATCGATCCCCCGAGGGGGCACTCGGGGAGTACAACGGCAAGTTCATGTGCGGCCAGATGGTGCTGCGGGGCGGCTCCTGCGCCACAGCGCGGGACCACGTGCGCGCGAGCTATCGCAATTTCTTCTATCCCCACGAACGCTGGCAGTTCATGGGGCTTCGATTGGCGGAGGATGCGGCATGAACCGTTCGGTCCGTTTCTATGACTATCACCCGGCGCCGGCGGACATGCGTGCGGAGGTCATCGACGGACTGTCTGAAGACCAGAAGCGGATCCCGCCCAAGTTCTTCTACGATCATCGGGGGTCCCGACTGTTTGACGCCATCACCGAGCTGCCTGAGTACTACCCGACCCGCACCGAGACCGGCATTCTGCGCTCCGACGGGGCTGAGATGGCGGAGCTGGTTGGGCGGGGCGCTCTGCTGGTAGAGCTCGGCAGCGGCAGCAGCCTCAAGATCCGGTGCCTCCTGCAGGCGCTCGAGCCCGCGGTCTATGTCCCTGTGGACATCTCCCGCGACCACTTGATGGAGTCGGCGACGGAGCTGGCCGAGAGCTTTCCCGGCTTGGAGGTCCACGCCGCCTGCGCCGATTACTCTGTCCCGTTCGACCTGCCGGTCGCGTCCAACGGCTACGACCTCGCCGCCTTCTTCCCCGGCTCCAGCATCGGCAACTTCGATCCCGCCGACGCGCGACACTTTCTGGAGCGGATTGGGGCGCTGGTCGGCCACGGGGGCAAGCTCCTGGTCGGGGTGGACCTGGTCAAGGACACCAGGACCCTGCATGCCGCCTACAACGACGCACAGGGTGTGACGGCGGACTTCAATCTGAACCTGTTGCGCCGCATCAACCGAGAGCTTGGGGCGGATTTCGATCTCGCCGCGTTCGAGCACGATGCCTTCTTCAATGCGGCTGAGAGCCGGATCGAGATGCACCTCGTGAGCCGCGCCGACCAGTCGGTCCGGGTCGCGAGTGAGCGCTTTGGCTTCCGGGCGGGGGAGTCGATCCACACCGAGAGCTCCTACAAGTACACCATTGAAGGCTTTCAGGCCCTTGCCCGCGAGGCGGGGTTTGAGGCCGAGCGTTGCTGGACGGATCCGGAGCGGCTGTTCAGCGTCCACTGCCTGCGGTTCGGGTAAGGGGAACCAGCCGCCAGCGTCCGCCGGCAGCTCAGGCGAGGATCGAGAAGCGGAGGGCGCGGAGGTTCAAGAAGGTGCGCTGCACGCACCGTTTTGGCGCGAAACGGTTGATTGACTGCGCAACGTCTGTGTAGGAGCCCGCTTGCGGGCGACCCCACCGTGTTCGCATTGCTGCTCGCCGGCGCGGCGGTCGCCCGCAAGCGGGCTCCTACGGGAGCGCACGTCCAGCGCTCCGGCACACACGATTCCTCTGCGCCCTCCGCGTCTCTGCGGTTCCATACTGCTATCCGCTGGTAGCTCGCATCGGGCCGCTGGTAGTATTCCGCCTCTCCCGCCGCCGGCGGGGCAACTGCCAGTCCACCCGGATGAACGATATCTCGACCGATCGAGACCTCCAGCGCGACATCCGCCTGTTCACGGCCCTGCTCGCAGAGGTGTTGCGGGAACACAGCCGCAAGCGGGTGCTGGTTCTGGTGGAGCGTCTGCGGGACGGGTTTGCGAGTCTGCGCGAGAAGGACGACCGCAGGCTCCGCGAGAAGCTGATGCGGCGGATCGAGGGGCTTGATCCCCAAACCCTCTCTGAGGTGATTCGCGCCTTCAACCTCTACTTTGGGCTGGTGAACACCGCAGAGGAGGTCCACGCCCATCTGGAGCGCACGGACCGTATCAGCGCCGGCGGCCCGTCGGGCCAGACAGCTTTCAGAGCCTTCTGAAGCATCTCGTCTATCTACCCGTGTTCACCGCCCACCCCACGGAGGCCAAGCGACGGACCAACCTGCAGACCTTCCGGCGCATCTTTCTGCTCACCCAGGATGTCCACAGGCGCCGCCTCAATGACGAGGAGCTGGAGGAGAAGCTGCGGGCAATCCTCACGGAGATCCAGATCCTTTGGAAGACCGACGAGGTGCGGGTGCACAAGCCCCAGGTCACCGACGAGGTGCGGCGGGGACTCTACTTCTTTCGGGAGTCCCTCTTCGAGGCGGTGCCGAAGGTCTATCGGAACCTGGAGAAGGCCGTGCGGCGGGTCTACGGGGTGGACAAGGGCATCCGGGTGCCGAGTGTGCTTCGCTTCGGCTCCTGGATCGGGGGAGACCGCGACGGCAACCCCTTCGTCAAGCCGGAGACCACGGAGCTGGCCGCGCGCATGCACGGCGAGCTGGTGCTGGAGGCCTACATCGAGCGGGTCCGGGTTCTCCGCCACATGTTGAGCCACACGGACACGCTGTGCCGGCCCTCGCCCGCCTTCCTCGACAGCCTGGACGCGGACGAGGGCTACTGGCTGGATACCATGGGTCAAAGCCAGCGGCGTTACGTCCGCGAGCCCTACCGCCGAAAGCTGGCGGTCATCAACCACCGCTTGGCGGCGAGCCTGGGCCGGGTCCGCGCCCGGATCGCGGGAGAGTGGGACGGGGTGCCTCGAGGGTACGCCAGCGAGCGCGACTTCCTGGCCGATCTCTACCTGATTCGGGACTCGCTGATCAGCCACGGGGACGCCAACGCGGCCGCGGGACCCTTGCAGGACCTCATTCGGCTTGCGGAGACCTTCGGCTTCCATTTAGTGCACCTGGATCTGCGCCAGGAATCGACCCGGCACACCGCGGCGGTCACCGAGCTCTTCGCCCGTCAGCCTGGCGCTCCGTACTACCAGGC
>JARRNE010000439.1:4387-6945 GCA_037385305.1 Chromatiaceae bacterium
GCCATCGCGCATCCGCACCCATTCGTGATCGACAAGGGGACACTGACTCCGGAGACCCGTGAGAGCCTGGAGGTCTTCGAGGTCATGGCCCGCATGCGGGCGGAGGTGAGTCCGAATGCGTTCGGCGCCTACGTGATCTCCATGACACACACCGCGAGCCACGTCATGGAGGTCATGCTGCTCGCCCGTCTGGCGGGACTTGCGGGCCGCGACCAGCGGGGCTGGTTCTGCGACATTCGAATCTCGCCCCTGTTCGAGACCATCCACGATCTCAACGAGATCGAGCAGGTCCTGACGACCCTGTTCGACAACGAGACCTATGGCGCGCTTCTACGGGCCTCCGGCAACCATCAGGAGGTCATGCTGGGTTACTCCGACTCCTGCAAGGACGGGGGCATTCTTGCGTCCAGCTGGCGACTCTACGAGGCACAGGAGAAGGCGATTCGGCTGGCGGACGACCGCGGCATCTCCTGCCGTCTTTTTCACGGCCGTGGCGGCACCGTGGGGCGGGGGGGAGGTCCCACCCACGAGGCGATTCTGGCGCAGCCCCCGGACACCGTCCACGGTCAGATCAAATTCACCGAGCAGGGGGAGGTCCTCTCCTACCGCTACGCCTGATCAAGGCAAGCCGCTGCGTGATCGAGCCGCCCACGGAGGATCGCAGGGATTATCTGGGCATCCTGGACGAGCTGGCGCGCCTCGGCGAGGAGGCCTACCGTCGGCTGGTCCACGAGACGGAGGGCATCCTCGACTACTTCTACGAGGTAACCCCCGTGGACGCCATTGCACTGCTCAACATCGGCTCGCGGCCTTCTCATCGCGAGGAGGCGGACCGCTCCCTCGGGTCTATTCGCGCCATTCCCTGGGTCTTCGGCTGGGCCCAGACCCGGCATACCTTGCCTGCCTGGTTCGGAATCGGCGAGGCCCTGGAGCGCTGGCGGGGCAATGACCTGGAGCGCCTGGTCAAGCTGCAGAAGATGTACCAGGAGTGGCCGTTCTTTCGGGTCCTCCTGAGCAACACCCAGATGTCGCTCTTCAAGGCGGAGATGCACATCGCCCGGGAGTATGTCCGTTTCGCCCGGGATCGCGAACGGGCGGAGGCCATCTTCGGCCTGATCCGGGAGGAGTATCAGCGAACCCTGACCCAGGTCCTGCACACGGCGGGCCTCAGGGGCCTGATGGAGGAGACGCCGGCCCTGCAACTGTCGCTTGCTCGGCGCAACATTTATCTGGACCCTTTGAACCATATCCAGATCTCGCTCCTGGAACGCTATCGGGCCCAGGCCTCTCAGGAGCAGCGGGAGCAGTGGCTTGATCCCCTGCTACGCTCGATCAACGCGATTGCGGCAGGCATGCGCAACACGGGCTGACCTGGCAAGCGGTCCATCCCACCCGCGCTGCGGGAAGCAGCGGATCTTCTAAAGTGCCTGCGCGTGAGACGAAACCCTCCGAATCCAGCCCGAGGCTCCCGGCACGGCTTGGCTTCTGGTGGAGGATGCTCGGTTTTGTCCTGCTGGTGAGCAGCGTGGGGTTTATCTCTTGCCAATCCCTGTTTTCCCTGTGACCACGCCCCCCGAAGAACGCCCCACTCTCGGGCTGAGCCAGATCCTTCTCGGCGATCGGCCCGACAAGGGTGGCATCCGCCGACGTTCCCCGACCTTCAAGGGTACTTTGCTGTTCGTCCTCCCCTTGCCTATGCTGCGGGCGGCGCTTTTGGCGCTGGGGCGCGGAAGGCTGGGCGCCTTCACGGTGAGTGCGGCCGGCTTTGCCCTGTTTCTGGCGGCGGCTTACCTGACGCGCCGAGGCATTCAGGCCTCACGGGAGCCGTCGACCCGCCGGTACGGTGCCCGCCGCGGGGTGGATCTCCCGCTCCAAAACCTGGGGGGTGGGGTGCTCGCGGTGGCGACGGGGCTTTGCGCCTTCTTTGGGGCGAGGTACGGGGCCGCCATCAGCCTGGCCTTCGGGGCGGTTGCAGCCCTCGGGTTTCACCTGTCGTACGGGTTCGTCGCAGCTGAGCCACCGCGGGCATCGTTCGGCCGTAGCGCGGAGACCAGGGAGGTCGGTTCGGCCCTGGACGAGGCCGAGCGGCGCATCATGGCCATCGAAGAGGTGAGCCGCGCCATCGGGAATCCGGAGCTCAGAGGGCGCCTGGAACGTATCGCCGGCCGGGGTCGCCGGGTCCTTGAGCGCATCGCCGAGCGGCCCCAGTCCATGCGTCGGGCCCGCAAGTTTCTCACGGTCTACCTGGAGGGTACCCAGCAGGTCTGCGAGGGCTATGCCCGAACCCACCGGGCGGCGGAATCCCGGGAGCTTGAACAAAGCTTCCGCAACGTCTTGAGCACCATCGAGGACGTCTTTGCGGAGCAGGAGAAGAAGCTCCTGGAGACAGACTTGATGGACCTGGACGTGCAGATCGAGGTCCTGAACAAGCAGCTGAAGCGGGAAGGGATCATTTGACGCCGCCAGGGGGGGCGAGCACGCAAGGGGACCGCGAGCTTCAGACCCCCTTCCCACACCCGCCGACAATGATCAGGCCCCTCGCGCGCAGTCACCGCGCA
>JARRNE010000440.1:0-3402 GCA_037385305.1 Chromatiaceae bacterium
AATATCCACGGCACTCCGATTGTACCGTCCCTCTTGGTCTGCTTTTCCACAAGAAGGTTTTCCAGAAAATTCTATTATCCATGCGGCCGGCGTGAAACACAACGAACTTCTCGCCATGGAGTTACGAAAAGGAAGGCGACAGGGATTCGTTATGAAGACGTGCCTCAGGGATAGGTTCGACGGTGTGGTCCGCCGAAAAAAAGACCGCCCGGAACGCCGGAACGCCAGCGCAATCCCGAGCAGCCCCCGCATAAAGCTCCGGAGCGGCAGTTGCCTACGATCGCCTCTTGAAAATATGCGGACCTTCTGGGGACTCGTCGGTGCCTGGTGGAGATCGGACAAAAAGAAATGGGCGTGGTCCATGGCGTCGGCCATCGTCGTCACGACCGTGGCCTTGACGGCCACAGGGATTATTGGAGCCGCCGTCACAGGAGAATTGATTGCTTCTTTTGCCGATGTCGGCAAAGCCGCCATTGAGGGAAATGCGCAAGCCCTCTCGCGGGCAACCGGAGAGATGGCGAAATGGCTAGGGTACGAGGCCGCGGTTGGAATCGTCGTTGTCCTCATCAATGCCGCGCGGGATATCACCGGCAAAACGATGCACAGGAAGTGGCGCAACTGGTTGTGTGACCAGCTGGAAGGGCACTTGTTAGAAAACCGCCGCTACGTCCACATTCTCTACAATCGTGCCGTCGCGAAAGATAGTGTCGACCGGATGCCCGATAATATCGACCAACGCATCCAGGAAGCGATGAAACACATGACCGGTAGCGTAATCGGTCTGGGCATGGGCGCTCTCGGTTTTGCATCAGCGGTTATTGGCTTCGGTGGACGGTTAGGCGCGCTGTCGACCACGCTGCCGGGTCTTGAGATGATGGGCGAGTGGGCGAGCGCAGCGCTCGCGATCGGCGCAGCGATGCTCTACGTGCCATTGACGACCACGGTGGCCTATTACCTCGCGAAGCAGCTCCAGAGGCTCACCGTTGAAATGCAGACGACGGAGGGGGATTATCGGGCAGAACTTCAACAGATGGCGCGTACGGCGGAGCAGATCGCTGCTTCTGATAGCGAAGCGGTTGAGAAGAAGATCATCAATAAGACCTACGAGCCAGTCGACGGAACCTGGCGCAGGTTCGCAAACGCCACGGCGATCTATGCAGGCTTTGACAACATGCAAAACACGATTGCAACAAAACTATATTCCTATCTGCCTGCAGTTCCTGGCCTCGTCAGCGGAGCTTTCACCTTCGCTCAGTTCAACGAGGTCGCCCAGCTCGTCAGCCAGTTGATCGTACAGGCTTCGTGGCCGATCCGGGTGGGTCCTGACATTGCCAACACGACCGGTAACGCGCAGCGCGGCACCGAGCTTGTTGAGGCCATGATCCGCGTTAGTAACGCCCGCGAGCACTACGCCCGTACCGGTGTCGCTGAACTACAGTATGCCACCCACGGAAACGGCGAAGGTGTGATCCTCGAAAAGGTCGAGCTCATGCACAAGGGCAAAAAGCAGGCCTTCCTCAAGGCCGATCGCATTCATTTCAAGCCGGGAACCCTCACGGCTGTCATGGGCCCTTCTGGCTGCGGAAAAAGCACGCTCGTCAAGACGATTATGCAATTGCACCCCTACGGCCGCGGCAAGATTAAGCTGCCAGAAAATGCGACGGCACTAAACGTCGCCTTTGTAGGTGGCCGGAGAGCACTCTACGCCACTCAAGAAGCCTTTCTGCCTGATAAGATTTCACTCAAACAGTTGCTTTGCCTGCCCGCTGACGAAAACGATCCGGCGCTTAATGATGTGAAGGTCGCCGCCGCACTTCAGAAGGTCGGTCTTGGCAAGTTCATTCAACATCTCAAGGACGACAATTGCAATGGTCGCTGCTGGAAGGAAGTGCTCTCCGGTGGCCAGAAGCAGCTTGCCGTGCTCGCGCGCATCCTGTTGCACAAACCGGATATTTTGATCCTCGACGAAGCTGTCTCGGCGCTGGACGGGCACAGGAAGGTCATATTCCACGAACTTCTGAAAGAGGGGTGCCCGGACACGGCCATCGTGAGCATCATCCACGACCCGGATCTCCTCGACGCCTCCGCAACGCCCTCCTTCTATGACGAGCTCGTTCTGATAACGCAGCACTCCCTTTCCGGCGAAAGATCTTCTTGTTTCTACACCAAACAATTCGATCTGAGGACGCCCTCGCAGCCGTGGAGGGTCATGCGGGCCGCAGGGAGCTGCTCACCTTGGTGAGTCGCTGTTGTTGGGCTCTGCCTGGTCGGCCGGGCACCACGGATTGAGCGCTGTTCGCGGTCCGGGACTGAGCCGAAGCGGATATGTAAGGGTGCCTCTAACGACGACGCTCAGCGGGCGCACTGCTTGCGGCGCGCCCGCTGGAGCGTGTTGTCGGGCAGAGCACTAAAAGCCGTACTCACGCTCCACGCGACAATAGCCGCCAGAGACTCCCAATAAGACACCGATATCCCGATATCTTGGCGCGCGGTCTCGAACCCCAAGAAGCCAGGTTGCCTTGAAGCAAGCTCCAGCATCTGTTCTGCCATATCGCCATAACCGTTATCGCGGTCAGTACGAGCAGAGGTGAAGATGACTGCATAGTAGGGTAGCTCTGGCGTTGTTGCGGGTGACGGCATTTACGTTCCCTTATCTGCCAAGCGCCCAAGCTAAGGGGCCGGGCGGATTTTACCTGAGGCCGGTCAGAACGCCTGGGCATTTATTAACAGAAGAAATTTGGGAAGCGGCACTGCCCGCCCGGTCCCTCTTAAGCGCCCGGGTCGGCGTCAAGCCGCGGATCGCCCATCATCTCCGTTCTCAAAGCATCTGCCACTAATACCACGTCGCGCTCGGAGTCACGACTGCTGGCCTTCTCTACCTCCCGCTGGCTGAGGGTCATGACTTGCCAATCAAAATTCTCGTTCTCGCACCGGATGACAAGCTCTAATCCCATTTCTCGGAGCGTGATGCTATCCCATGCAATGAAGACGGTGTCGTCATCAACCTCTTTAACGCGTCCTTGCCAACCGCCTATGTCTGTCCCAAAATCCGGATCGACAACATTAGGCTTCACGACCACTGATTCTCCGATCTCGAAAGTCATAAGCTATCTCCTGCGCCATTTTCCACCGTGCTCGCCTCACGCCAACGTATACTAGGCTGCATCAGGATGTTCGTGTGTTAGACGGCATGCAACCTAGCTCACTAATGTCCTAGCCGCGCCCAAAGAGACTCAGACCGGCAAGGAACGGGGCAGCCCCCCTAGGGCGAACGCGACAACAGCGTTCCCGGAGCAAAACGCCTGGCGTGTGTATCCCAGGCAACGGGTGGATGTGAGGCAATGTCCGCTACCGGAAGCCGACTCTGGCACGCGACAGGGCCCGATGCGAAAGCAATCGTCA
>JARRNE010000441.1:0-4330 GCA_037385305.1 Chromatiaceae bacterium
ACGGGCAAGCGCTGGCCGCGCACAGACCTCATCCCGTTCGAGTCCGGCCACAAATTCATGGGCACGCTGCACCATAGCCATGAAGGTGAGTCCTTCATCGTCGTGAAGGGTGCGCCGGAGGCCGTCATCGGCATGTGCGCGAGCCAGCGCGGAGCCGGTGGGGACGCGGCCATCGAGCCTGATCTGTGGCTCGAGCGCATGGAGGCCATGGCCGCGGCCGGCCAGCGCGTGCTGGCAGTTGCGACTAAGCCCGCCGAGCCGCACCGCTCCGAGCTCGACTTTGCCGATGTGGACAGCGACCTGACGCTGCTCGGCCTGCTCGGCCTGATGGACCCGCCGCGGGAGGAGGCCATCACGGCCGTGGGCATCTGCCGCGAGGCCGGCATCCGCGTCAAGATGATCACAGGCGACCATGCCGCGACCGCCCGCGCGATTGCTCGCCGGGTGGGCCTCGCGGACCCGGATGAGGTCCTGACCGGGCCGGAGCTGGATGGCCTCGACGACGCGGCGCTGCTGCAGCGGGTCGGCGCCGTAGACGTCTATGCCCGAGTCACGCCGCAGCACAAGCTGCGCCTCGTGCAGCTGCTGCAGCGCGAGGGCGCTGTGGTCGCGATGACCGGCGACGGCGTCAACGATGCGCCGGCGCTGAAGCGCGCCGATGTCGGTGTCGCGATGGGCATCAACGGCACCGAGGCGGCCAAAGAGGCCGCGGAGATGGTGCTCGCCGACGACAACTTCGCCTCCATCGCCAATGCCGTCGAGGAAGGGCGTACCGTCTACGACAACCTGAAGAAGGCGATCCTGTTCGTCCTGCCGACGAACGGCGGCGAGGCTTTGGTCGTGCTCGGCGCGATCCTGTTCGGCTTCCCTCAGTTTCCGCTGACGCCGGTGCAGATCCTATGGGTCAACATGATCACCGCCGTGACACTGGCCTTGGCCCTGGCTTTCGAGCCGCCGGAGCCCGGCGTCATGGCGCGGCCGCCGCGCAATGCCCGCCAGCCGGTGCTGACCGCCTTGTTCCTATGGCGCATCGGCTATGTGTCGCTGATCCTGATGGCCGGCACCTTCGGCCTGACTTCTCTTTGAGGAACTGCGGCGTGATGGCGGCGATGGCGCGCATATCATCGACGGCAAACTCGACGGCACCGTGCTGGTTCAGAACGCCGATGTAGGGTTCACCTATCTTCCACCGGTTCAGGCCCTGTTCGGCACCGCTGCGATCAAAGCCGGCGTCTGGGTTCGGATCGTGCTGGTCGCCGCCTCGGTCTTGTTCATCGTCGAGCTGGAGAAGGCCCTGCTCCGGCGCTGGCGCCGAGGGCTCAGCCGGCCTGGTGATGACCAAGACGGTCCCCATTGAAGATCTCGACGCGCTTCTTGCGGCGCACGCGGATCGCGTTCAGGTGCGCGTTCCGGATCTCCCTCGCCCTCTGTGAGAGGGCAGGGCGACGGAAACGGTCATGGTGGCAGCGACTTACATTCTCCGGGGGTCGCGCCGACGCCATGACCGCTAGCCACTGAGCAGGCGTGGCAGCGCCAATGGGAGCACGCGGACCTTGACGAGCGGCCTGCCTCGGTCCAGAGTCATGCGCTGTCAGAGCCATTGGGACCCGCATTTCGCCATGGACGCGCAAGAGATAAAGGGGCTCGATCAAAGCACGCTGCAGGTGCTCATTGATGCCCTCCCGGACTATGTCTTACTCCTTGACCAAGCGCGCAAGATCGTTGCGGTGAACCAGGCGCTGACCTCGGCGCTCGGTATCGACAGCGAGCACCTGCGCGGCGCCGACCGGTTCACCTCGAAGGACACGGCAGATGGTTCTGTCGCGGGCTTCCTCCGGAACGAAATCGTGAAAATGGACTGTCCTTCGCAAAGGGAGGTGCACGACGCCAACGCTGACACTTGGGCGCTCATCTCCACCTACCCCATTTCCGGGGGTGTCGTGACGGATAAGGCGTTGTGCCTCTGTGTGCTCAAGGACATCACATACGATAAGGGCGTGACACTGAAGCTGTCACGAAGCCTCGAGCAGGAAAACGGCCTGAACTCCATCCTGCGAGCCGTCCAGGCTGCGCAGACCCCTACGCAAGTACTCGAAGTGACCATCGACCAAGTGCTACAGGTATCCTGGCTTGGCATGCGAACCAGTGCGGCAGGGTTCCTGATGCAGGCACAGCAGCTGCGCAAGGTCGTTAACCGCAATCTGCCCCCGGCCGTAGAGCAGGGTTGTGCTCGGGTTTCCCTTGGGGCGTGCCTGTGTGGCCGCGTCGCGAAGAACGGTGAGTCTATCGTGTGCGCGCACGTGGACGACCGGCACGTCCATTACGAGGGTATTCTCGACCACGGGCATGTCATACTCCCCCTGAAGTGGCAGTCGCAGGTACTGGGTGTCCTGTGCTTTTACCTGGCAGCCGGGCAGGTGTTGGATGGCCACAGCAGGAGATTCCTCGAAGCGGCTGCTTCCATCGCGGCAACGGCGATTGGACGCCTATATTATGGGTCACAGTTGGCGCAGTCGGAGCGCCTGTCGAGCGTCGGTCTGCTGGCCGCCGGCGTGGCCCATGAGATCAAGAATCCCCTCGGAACGATCTTGACCATCGCGGAGTGGCTGGTCGAGGACCTCCCCCCTATCCTGGAGCAGTGCCGCACCCTGCGGGAACGCTTAACCGAGGAGCTCGGGGCTGAACGGGCGAACGCGCTCATGGCCGACACGCCCGCCTTGCGCAATGACAAGCTGCTTCAAGACATGGCACAGGGCACCCGAAGCGCGCTGGACGGCGTGCACCGGGTCAGCACCATTGTCCAGGACCTTGGCATGTTCTCTCGCGCGGACGACCATCAACTCGGCCCTGTATCGCTGCGCGAGGCGTTCGAGAGGGCCGTGACCCTCTCCTACCACGAGATCAAGTATCGCGCTCACATAATCCGGGACATGCAGTGGACTCCGAACGTCGTCGCCGATGAAGGGCGTCTGACACAGGTCTTCGTGAACCTGCTGGTCAACGCGGCCCACGCCATCGATGAGGGGGACCCGGAGAAGAATGAGATTCGACTCCGCCTCTGGCATGAGGGTGAGGAGGTCCTCGCGGAGGTCAAAGACACGGGCAAAGGCATCGACCCCTCCGATCTGCCCTACATCTTCGAGCCCTTCTTTACCACCAAAGAGCGCGGCGCAGGCACCGGCCTCGGACTGTACGTGTCGAACGGCATCGTCACGTCCCTGGGGGGGCGAATCGAAGTGGATAGTGTGGTGGGCTCCGGCACGCGTTTCGTCATCCACCTGCCAGTGGCTCGATCCACAGGGGCTAGGCCCGCTTTGACACCGTCCTCCGAGGAGTCGCGATAGACATGCGACGCGGGCCATCGTAGGACCCGGGCGGCCACACGGAGAAGGGCTTCCATGAACCACCGAGACCCGAACCAACCAGGCCGCTATGGGCGTATCGCCCTCATCACGGGGGCGACCTCAGGCATCGGAGAGGCGACCGCGAGGAGATTCGTGGCCGAAGGCTTTGCAGTGGTCGGAAATGCGCGCCGACCGGCAAGGCTTCGCGCATTGGAGGAGGAGCTGGGGGAGGCATTCTGCGGTGTCCCGGGGGACGCGGCGGACGACGCCGTGCTGGACAAGCTCTTTGCCGTGGCGAGCGAACGCTTCGGCAGACCCGCCGACATCGTGGTGGCCAATGCGGGACGGGGACTCGGCGGCTCAGTCACCAGTGCGGACCTGGGCAAGTTCGAGGACATACTCCGACTCAACGTGCGCGGCGTTCTCGCCCTGCTCCAGAAGGCGGCCCAACGCATGGTGGAGAGCCAGCAATCCGCGTTTCCCGGCCAGCCGGCCGACATCGTGGTCATCGGATCCGTCGTGGGCCGGAGCATCTCCCCCTTCAGCGCGGTCTACGGGTCCACCAAGTTTGCCGTGCACGGGCTCGCGGAGGGATTGCGCAGGGAGGTCGGGCCCAAAGGGGTGCGGGTCTCCCTGGTGGAGCCGGGGGTGGTGGTCAGCGGGTTTCAGGAGGGCGCCGGCTATGACGAGGCGCAGGTCAAACGCTTCGACGAAGGCTTTGGCCCTCTTCTCTGTGGAGAGGACGTGGCCCGGGCGATCCACTTCATCGTGACCCAGCCCCCTCATGTGCACATCAACAACCTCATGGTGCGCCCCACCCGGCAGGACTACCCATGATTGCGCGGCGCATCCCGCGCGAGGCCGGCGGTCGCCCTGGAGGAAGAGATCCTGTTTCCCGAACTCGGGGAGGCGAATCCCGCCGCCCGAGCCCGTCCCCCTCTGCGGGCTCTTGCGGCCGATGGGCCACCGCTGGCGGGTCGAAGGCC